>JACPGA010000145.1 GCA_016182705.1 Deltaproteobacteria bacterium | reverse complement strand
TAGAAGCTGCATCGAAAAATTAGATATTTTTTTTTTTTTTCGAGGAAGGGTGGAAGTAAAAAGCGCAGCATATACGATAAAATGTGAGCATTTTTACTTCCGTCCCTGACAAAGAGATCGGGAAAAAGAGCAATTTTTAGAGGCAGCTATGACTTACTTCTTTGCCTGGGCCGGAGCCGGCACAAGGAGCTTTACAGTGAACTTGCCGTCGTTGTAAGAGTTGAACTCGGGGAAGTCCCTGAAGACCCAACCCTTGGCAACGGTCTTATCGCCTTCGACAAGCTCAAGAAGGACCGCGGGGTTCCTGGCCTCGTTCGACCTCGACTCGATGGTGTTCTCGGCTATTGCGTAGTCAGGGACAAGAGCGTCGACCTTGAGCTTCACGCCTTCCTTGAGCTTCACATCGCCGCCGACCTTTATCGTTACGGTCTCCTTGGCGCCGGAGGCGTTGTCAACGAGTTCGAGCTTCACTTCCTTCCACTTCGCCTTTACCTCGTCTGACAAAGAGACGGTCTTCTGCGTCTTTATATTGGCGTGCTGGGCCTTGCTTATATCTTCCTGTGTCTTATCCACGGGCTGATGGCCTTCGGGCAGAGCCTGCTGAGACTGCTGCTCCTGGGGCGCTGGCGCGGCTTCCTCAGCTTTTTTTTCTCCACTGCATCCGGTGAAGGCCAGTATTACTGCTGAAGCGGTGACAAGGAAAAACCTTTTGGACGATCCTGACAGACTCATGTGTCTACTCTCCTCCATTTGGTGCGAAGCGCTCAGGCCCCGTTTTTGTTTTCAATTGTTTTAAAAAAAAGCGCCGCAGATGCGGGCATTTTTCCAAGGCGTAAATATTAGCACAACCTGCCTGAATCTAAAAGGATTTTTTAACGGCCAAGGATTGATGCCGCCCAGTCCTTCTCAAGCTCATCGTATGAGACGCCAAGGCAGGCGGATATCGCCTCCTCAAGCTCCATGCCCTCCGCGAGCCTCTCAAGTATGGAGCGGACCTGGAACAGTCCATACTCTCTTATGATATAGCTGGTCGCGGAAAGACTCAACAGATAAGCGGCCCCGGCCTCTTGCGGCCCCAGTCTCATAAAAGAGCCCTCAAGCGGCCTCAACCTCAGGGCGCCTCTTGACGCCAGCCCGGAAAGAAAGCGGGCGTACGGCTCAGCGCTCTTCCCTTCCTCGTACTGCGCAAGGCCTTCGTTGAGCCAGACAGGTGCCTTGCCTTTCGAGAGCTCTCTTACTACGGCATGCGTATATTCATGGAAGATCACTTCTTCAAGAGCCGAAGTCTTCCCGGTCAACCCGCCCGCGGGAAGCTTTATCCTGCCGTCGTATATGGCCCCGGCCCATGACGGGCTCCTGGTTATGTCCCTGAAAGCTTCCTTTGAATAAAGAAGCGCCTCGATCCTCTCTTCAGGGTAATGGCCGAGGTCGCTTCCGACCTTAAAGTACGCCTCCTCAAGCAGCAGCCCTATAAGGTGCCCGGCGACCGCGTTCTCCCCGCCCTCGAACTTGACCAGGAAGTGCCCGCCTTCACGGCGGCCCATCCCTGCTTCGAAGGGGTCCTCCTTTTCAGTTGCGGCAGGCTGCGGCAGCTTTATTTCTGTCTGGGCTATTTCTGAATCCCTGTTGAGGACAATCTCAGTCCTGTCGGATTCGCCATTGCTGACAGCGCCAGCAGGCTCTTCAGCCGTGTCATATGACTGTTCTGACTCGTGACTGACCGGGGCAGCTTGCTCCTGTTCATTTTGAAGCGCGGGCTGCTCGACGGCAGACTTCTCCAGCGCGGCAACAGGCGCTTCCACGCCCTTGTCCTGGCTGCATGAAATTAAAACCGGAAAGAAAAATAAAAGGAGTGGAAGAAAAAGGGCGGGCAGAGCCCGCCCTGAGAGCTTGAATGGTTTATACGGCATGAAAGGGGCCTGCTGTAACAGGATTAGAGGCGTTTTCTCATCTTCACCGCGCCCAGTATGAGGTTGGCGATTACCGACATGAAGTATATCTCGTCTTCGGTGAACTCCCTCGTGACCACGCTCTGGAGGTTTAAAACCCCGAACGGCTTCTCACCGAGGAAGATGGGGTACGAGTACATCGTCTTTATCTTGTACTGCTCCTCTTTGGTCTCGGGGAAGTACCTGTAGCGGCTGTCCTGCGAGACGTCCTCCACGAGAAGGGGCTTTCTTGCCTCAACGGCAGAGCCTGTTATGCCCTCTCCTATTTTAAGCTTCGCCTTGCCGAGCGCCTCCTGGGCCAGGCCGTGGCTGGCGCGCAGCACAAGGTACTCTCCATCCCAGAGGTAGACCGAGCAGATATCGAGGCCGAGCCTTTCGGCGGTCTTTTCGACAACGGCCATCAGCACCTCGTCGAGGTTATAATCCGACGAGGCGAGCATGCTTATCTCCTCGAGGGTTATAATCTCCTTCTGCTCCCTGTCGGCCTGCTGCTGAAGGACGAACCTGCCGCTGTCGTCAAACGTAAGCGGCAGAAGGCTTTCCTTTGAAAAATGCGGGTTAATGGCTTTTGAGGCGGCCGGGGCTGTCCTGTATTCGGAAAATCCGCAAGTGCAGGACAGCTTTATCCTGTAGTCGTCCACGCGGGCGGACTTCATTTTTTTGCCGCATTTTCTGCACCTGATTATGGATTCCATCGCTCTCTCCCCTTTTCAAATACCGGCTCCAGGCCGGACTTCCGCTCAAGAGTATAGCCTAAGAAAGGCTGTTTTGCATTATTGAAGTTTACTCACCGGAAGGCGCGGCCTCAGGAGCCTCAGGCATGGCGACATCAGGAGACTCGCTCGGTTCGGAAGGCTGGGGCGTTTTTATCTTGTAACTCGTGCCGGAAGGGAGCCTCAAGCCGACAACCTCTCCGGAGGCCCCAAGGCCGGATATATCCCTGCCGTTGTAGGTGAGCGTGACCCCGCCCGCGTTGCCTATGATGACCGATATGTTCTCGGCAGCTTTCCAGGTAAAGCGCTCTCCCTGCTTAAGGAGCACCTCTACCGGCTCTTCCTTGTCAATGCCGACCTTCAGCCATACCGTGTCCCTCGCTTTGGCGATAAGCGTATGCGCCTTCCTGGCCTCGCCCTCGTTTACCGCCCCGGGACCCGGGGCCTCTGTTTTCACCGGCTCCGGCTGTGTTGTCTTCTGAACAGGCTGAACTGGCTGAACAGGCAAAGCAGGCTTGACCGCTGGCTGCTGAACAGGCTTGAGAGCGGGCGGGGCAAGCACCATCGGCACGCCGGAGGAGGCAGGCTTCTGCGGCTTGACTGCCGGAATAGCCTCTTGAGGGGCCTGTGGTTCCGGTTCCGGGTCAGGCAGAACAGCCTGACCAGCGTCACCCGGCACAGCAGGCTCGACCACAGCCTGTACGGCAGGCTCCGGCAAGGGCGCCTCAGGCGCGGAAAGGTCCCTTTTTGTAAGCGCGTAAGCGAGTATGATTAACACAATACCGGCAGCTATTATCGCGGCCTTGCCCAGATAAGGGGGCGCCTTGAACTCGCGCTCAGGCTTTGTGGACCCGCCAGAGCCGCCGGATTTTTTCCTTTTCAGTTCCTGGACAGACTTCGGCTTCCCAGCCGCTTCAGCCTCGGCGGCCCTGTCAGCGAGCCAGACCTCGTATCTTAAAACGGCGTCGTTCTCGTCGAGGCCGAGGACCTTGCAGTAATTCCTTATGTAGCCCTTTACAAAAGCCGTCTGAGGAAGCCCCTCGACGCGGTCCGCCTCGATGGCCTCAAGGTACTTCATGGGCACTCTTGTGCTCTCGAAAATCTTTTGAAGAGAGACGCCCCTGTGCTCCCTTTCCCTTTTCAGGTGTTCTCCGGGACTCTCCATTTTCAACCCCCGACATTGAGCCACCGGGTTTCCTGACGGCGGCTGTTAAAAAACGACTTCCCTGTCTTATTCCTGTCTTATTTGATGAGCCCTATATAGTCCCTGGCAGACTGGGCCTTTTCGCTTGCTGGAGCCAGCTCTATTACCTTTTCAAAAGCCTTGACCGCCCCCGCCTTGTCCTTTGCCTTCACCAGGGCCATCCCCATGTTGAAGTACGCGTCAAGATAGCCCGGGAAAACGGCGACTGCCCTGTTGTAGGACGCTACCGCGTCCTTTGTCCTGTTCAACTTATCGTATGCCACGCCCATGCCGTACCAGGCCTGAGCGTATGACGGGTTTGCCCCGACTGCCTTGGAGTAGCTCTCGACCGCTTTCTCCATCTCGCCCATATTGTAATAAGACCAGCCCATATTGAACCAGGCGAACTCCGGCGTTCTGTAAAAGATGTTCTTTACGGCGGCCTTTGACTCATCTATGGCCTCGGCCCACCTCTGCTGGTCCATGTAGACAGCCGCCTTGTTGACATGGGCCTCGGAATAGTTGCGGTCGATTGAAAGGGCCTTGTTCATCGAGGCCAATGCCTCTTTATGCATACCCTTGGCCAGGTAAGCAAGCCCGAGGGCGTCATGATAGGTAGGATTGTCCGGGTATATCTCGATCGCCTTGGTCAGTTCGTTCAAGGCGTCGGCAAGGTTCCTGTCGTTCAGGTGAACGGCGCCAAGCCTGTAATGTATCCCTGATTGTTCCTTTTTCTGGGCAAGGGTGGGGCCGCACGCTGTAAGACCAGCGAGGAGCGCCATCACGGCAAGACTTCCGAAAAACTTTCGCTTCATATCAATAGCCATGCAAGTACTTGAATTGTATCATATATCTTCAAATTGGGTCAAACGCTTAAATTCGTAATAGCGTTCCTTTATCTCAGCTGGCTTGAGCGTATGGAGCCTCTGCAGGCTGAAAGCCTCCACGTTGAAGCTCGCCATGACGCTCCCGTAGATGATGGCCCTTCTTATGTTCTCTTCAGTGATGTTTTCGGTATTCGCGAGATAGCCCATGAGGCCGCCGGCAAAGGTGTCTCCCGCGCCTGTCGGGTCGAATATCTCCTCTAACGGATAAGCAGGGGCCGAGAACATGGATGAGGCCGTGAACATGAGCGCGCCGTACTCGCCCCTTTTTATGATGAGCACCCTCGGCCCGTAGCCCATGATGACCTTGGCGGCTTTTACGAGGCTCGATTCTTTTGAGAGCTCCCTTGCGTCGCCCTCGTTGATGACGAACAGGTCGACCCTGCGAAGGAGCTCCTTCAGGGCGTCGCATTTGCCCTCTATCCAGAAGTTCATGGTATCGCAGGCCACCAGCTTCGGCTTTTTCACCTGGTCCAGGACCTTCATCTGAAGCTCGGGGTCGATGTTGGCAAGAAAAACGAACGGCGCTTCCCTGTACGCGGCAGGGACTTCCGGGTTAAAGGTGCTGAAGACGTTCAAATGGGTCTCGAGCGTATGGGCCTGGTTCAGGTCATAGCCGTAATAGCCCTTCCACCTGAAAGTCTTGCCCGGAACCTTTCTCAAACCGGCAACGTCTATGCCCTTGCCCCTGAGGCCCGCTATATGCTCGTCAGGGAAATCCTCGCCCACCACCGCTACAAGATTTACGCCGGTGAAAAAACTCGCTGAAGTCGAAAAGTATGTCGCTGACCCGCCAAGGACCTCTTCGGCCTTGCCGAAAGGAGTCTCTACAGAGTCAAACGCGACTGAACCTACTACAAGAATGGACATGGAAACTGCTCCTTAATATTTTTTAAAGTTGCTTCTAAAAAATTAGATATTTTTTCTGAGGTCAAGGCAGGGTGGAAATAAAAAGCGGAGCATATATCGTAATATGTGAGCATTTTTATTTCCACCCTAACAAAGAGATCAGGAAAAAGAGCAATTTTTAATCAGGCTTTCTGCGGGGCAAGATACTTCCCCAACAAAAGATCCAGGTCTTCCCTGGTCTTCGCCGGTATGGTCTTGGGGTCCGTGACTGTCGCGTACTGCAGGGCGGTTGCGCACTTGCACACACGGGCGGCTGTTATGACCGGAACGGCCTTCCTTATGATGTCCTTTGCCATCGCGACATTCGCCTTGATGGTGGACATTATGGCTTCCAGCGTGACAGACTCTTCTGTCTCGTGCCAGCAATCGTAGTCGGTTGAAAGAGCGACCGTGGCGTAGCATATCTCGGCTTCCCTG
>JACPGA010000144.1 GCA_016182705.1 Deltaproteobacteria bacterium | reverse complement strand
TTCTGTTTAATTCCTCGTCCAGATGATCCTGGCAAGGCTGTTGTCATCGCTCCATTTATAGACCAGATCGCCGCTGAACGCCTTCTGTATTATCTGGCCTATTCTCTGCGCGAGCTTTTCGGTAGTCGTCTGCACCTCGATGCGGCCGTCGAAACGTTTTATCTCGACTATCTGCTCAAGAGGGTTGATGTAGTGTTGCAGGTCTTCCTTGTTCTCTATGATGTTCAGTATTTCGTTGCCGTGTTCCTCAACGAAATCGCCATCTATGATCAGATATCCCTCGGCGTATTTGTCTTTTACCTTCTGGCACCCGGGACAGAACACCAGCTCGGTGTTTGTCGCTCCTGTCAGCTTGTCTGGCAACTCGTCTCTTTTATACCATCTTTTTTCATGATATACAGCCCCGCATCTTCTGCAGAGGGCCATATCGTCCGGAGCCTCTTTGTTCCGGTAGGGGTCGGCTCCTTCCGGGTCGACAGTTTTTCTTCTTACTATATGCGGAGCCCTTTCAAGCAGGCCTTTTCCTGTTTTTTTTGACATATCGAGCCTCCTCAATCGTATTATATCAAGATTTTGGTCAGTTCGTCCCTCTCGAAAGCTTTAAGTATTTTCGTTTTTCCATCAACTATGATGCTGACCCCACGCCCTTTTGCCTCAACCTTGCCTATGACGGCGGAGCGGATTCCATTGGCCTCGAGGGCTGCCGTTATCTTATCCGCCCGGCCAGAAGGGGCTGAGATAAGAAGAGCGCCGGACGAGATGGCCCCGAGCGGGTCTATTCCGAAAAAATCGCAGAGGGCTTTTGCTTCGGGAAGCAATGGTATGAGCTTTCGCTCGACAATGATTGTACAGCCGGAGGACAGGGAGAGCTCATGGAGGGCCGCCGAAAGCCCGCCCTCAGTGGGGTCATGCATGGCATTTACCGGGCCGTTTTCCAGGGCCACCCGGGCGTCTTTAACAACGCTTATGCCGGGTGACTTGAAATAATTGGCGCACCTTTTGAGAAAGGCCGCTGAAAACGAGCCCTTGAGTTTATCGAGCAATTCCCTTGCCATGATGCTGGTCGCCTCAATGGCTATGCCCTTGGTGAGTATGAGCGCGTCCCCCGGCTTTGCCCCGGCTGATGTGACAGGCTTTTTCCCGCGAAGGGTGCCCAGCATGTGGCCGGTTACAATTGGCCTGTTGATTCCGGGGGTGATTTCAGTGTGGCCGCCGCAAAGCGCCGCGCCGACCTCCCCGCAGGCTGAGCTTATCTGGGAGAAGATCCGCTCCGCCATCTTTGGCGTGGCTTTGCATTCGGGCAGGAGGATAGTAGCGAGAAACCACCTCGGGGCAGCGCCCATCGCGGCTATGTCGTTCGCGTTCACGTGTACCGCGTACGCGCCTATGTTGTCCGAGACAAAGGTGATGGGGTCTGATTTCGCCGCGAGAAGTGTTCCGTGGATATTTATGATGGCTGAGTCTATGCCTATCGAGGGGCCGACGATGACGCCGGGGGCGCCAGAGGCGTACTTGTTAAGCAGGCGGTCAAGGAGCCGCACCGGCAGCTTGCCGGCTGGCAGCAGGTTTGTTTTCATCGCTCTCCTGATGCTTCCTTCAGAGCGCCATGCCGTTTTTTCAGAGTTTCCTGAACCTGTTTTTTATCCTGTCGAAGACTATCGGCATGGAGGAATATTCCATCTCGGCCTCAGAAAGCCTGTGGGGCTGGAACGGGCCGTGCCGTCTCATATAATCAGTGACCTTGTTCGCGGTCTTCCTTGCCTCGTCAAAGCTCGGGTCGTCGAACATGTCATGCGGGCCTATGAGGTGGCCGTCGGTTATCTGGAAGCCTGCGGAGATGACCCGCGGCGGGCCGTCGAAGCGCGTTGGGTTGGCTTCATAAAAGGGCACAGGCATCAGCGGACCAGCGTGAGAGCCCCTCATCCACCCGGATACGAGGTGAGGCAGTGAGAACGCCTCCATGACCTCGCCGACAGCGGGAAAACCGGACTGGCACCTGACGATGAGGGCCGGTTCGCATTTAGCGCCTGGTTTGCCGCCTATGATGTCGTATTTCTGGCTTGAGATCACGGCTGCCGTTTCGCCGCCTGTATTCCGTGAAACCGAGGTTATGATATATCTGCAAGTCGAACCGGCCAGAGCCAGAAGGAGGTGCATCTCCTCTGGCGTCTTCAGGCTTATTTCCCTGTTCTCTTTGATGTCATGGACGGTGAAAGTGAAGCCGTCGAGCATGGCCGGGTCGCTTATGAGCCCGGCGGTGTTGAACGGGTCCGCGAATATCCTGTATAAGGGAAGGTTCCACGCGCCGGTGCTTGTCTTGTTCGCGAAAAATATGACGACCGGCTCGCTCGAGCGCTCGGTGAATTCCAGTTCCGCAACCCCTGGGCCGAGGCCCCGGAGGTTGCCGGCGAACTCTTCAAGGAGCCCCCTTGACCATGCGTACAGCTTCAGTTCCTGCGCTATCTCCCTGCATGAGACGAAGGTGTTCCAGACAAGCTGGTGGATCTCCCGGTCGTCAGTGCCGTTTTCATGGGTAAGGAGCAGTTCGAGGTCGTCGCCGCACCTCAGGACGTGATAATCGGAGATGACACCTTTGCCCTTCGCGGAGCTTAACCGTTCTCTCGCGTTGTCAACGACCTCCGGATGGCTGCTTACGTGGCCAACAAGCCCGCCCACGTCCGCGGTAAAGATACTTAAAGTGGTGCTCTTATCGGCCATCAGCAGGCTCCTTCAGCGCAACAGCCTGCTTTGGCAGGCCTCCCGGGTTAATTGCGGCAATCATCTAACAGGGTCTTAAAACCCCGGGGCAAAGCCGCAGCAACGTGCTCGCCATGCGTTTTATGGAAATGGATGTGGATTAATGGAACAAAGGCGGTTTGATATACCGGGTTTGTTTGCGACAGGGCATAAATGCGCTGAATACTTGCCGCATTTATGCCCTATTACCTGTAACTGTTCAAGACTCCCTCGCGAGCCGCTCTTTACCCCTGTTATAGGCCTCTCTGCCTGCCTCGTATGCTGACTGGAGATCTTCACGCCTGTCGCTCACGAACGATCTGACTTTGCCCGTGCCCTCGGAGACTTTGTACCTTGCGTCCTGGTACTTGTCTTTTGCCCAGTCTCCCGCGTCCTCGGCCCCTTCTTTTATCTTTCTCCTGGTCTCATTGCCTGAATCAGGGGCGAAAAGAAGGGCAAGCCCGGCGCCTATAGCTCCGCCGACAAGAAAAGCAACCGCCACACTCTTAGAGTTGTTCATCTTTTCCTCCTCCTTTTTTGTTCCTGTGAAAGAACCGTTTGAAACCCTCTTCAGCCCCGAAAATAAAGCTAAGAAAGCTTATTATAGGCCCTTTGACGTTATCAACTACAATATCCCCAAGACCCGTCACCTTGATACCAAGGTCTTTTACCCGGGTTATCAGCTCTTCGAAATCAGCGACCTGGTCCTGGGTCCTCTTTGCGATAAAATTCACGACCTCGACCGTCTTTTTGGTCTCATTCGTAAGTTCCTCGACCGCCTTGAACGTCCTTTTCAGTTGCAGAAGGGCGGGCACCAGCGCTATTACAAAAATAAAAAATCCAAGTCCGATTAAAAAAATAGCAAAGTCATAAACATCAGCGGTTATCGTCATCTCCCCTCCCTGTACTCAGTATATCCTGTAATGTAGGTCTGTCAAGTCGCCGCGAAGAGCGGGTATTTAGCTAACTATCTGAAAAATAAGGGTTTAATGCTCTCTTAATGCGCGCCCGGGTAAGCTGTCTATCAGGCGGTTTGTTTGTTGGTTATCATACACTATTTTTCGGAATAATGACTCAGGCTCTTGACAAAAATCAGCATTTCTTTTACTATGGTCTATCTTTAAAGCACTTATTGTGAATCTGACCCTGTAGACGGAGGGCCTTGAAAATGGGAAAACTTAAGAAAATTGCGGCGTTAGCAATGGTTTTCACGTTTCTTGCCGTCTCGACCGCTTCCGCGCAGGACCCGATGCAGCGCACCCTGAGGGATTCCCTCTATGGCGGTCTTATCGGCGCCCTTCTTGGTTCCGCTGTAATGCTTCTGACCGATAACCCTGACGATCATCTGGGTTATATCCCCACGGGCGCGGCCGTAGGCGTTCTTCTGGGCGCTGCTTACGGGATAGCCACCAGCGGCGTTATGTCAACCGCGGCTGCCGAGATAAACACAAAAGAAGGTTCCGTAAACCTCGCCATGCCGACCATCTCGACTGAGCAGCACTATGACGAGCAGATCAACAAGAAAGAAGAGATCGAAAAGATAGAACTGGTCAGACTGACCTTTTAATTCTTAAAAAGTCAATTGAACCCTGCATGCTTCGGCATGCAGGGTTTTTTTATTTACTGGTTGCTCAAAAAATCCCGTCTGCTTTGTCGGCATCAAAGCTCGTAATTGCGGCGTACAAACAGAGTACGCCTCATTCCTCGCTTTCTCGACTCCTCGCATCTGGAACTTTTTGAGCAACCAGTTCTGTCTGCCGGGAAAGGCGCGCCTCAGGTGATTTTCTTGTAGACTGTATACCCGAGCACCAGGAAAATGATGAACATCAGAAGGAAAATGCCGAAAAGCGCCTTTGCCATCCAGGCTGCCGCGCCAGCGATCCCCGTAAAGCCGAGAAATCCGGCTATTATCGAAATTACAAGGAAAGTAATCGCCCATCCTATCATCTTTGACCACCTCCTTATTAGAGGATATCAAAAATCGTGAACAGGTTTTGGGCGTAGCTGTGACAATGCCCCCTCTCCCTTTATGGGAGAGGGGGCATTTTTCGTTTTTGAGCTTATTTCAGATCGAAAGCGGCGGGGTGAAAAGGGCGGCTTTTTCGTCAAGCCCGAACATGATGTTCATGTTCTGCACGGCCTTACCTGAAGCGCCCTTCACGAGGTTGTCTATGGCTGACACAATTGTCACGCGGCTGCCCTCGATGAAAAGGCCAATATCGCAGAAGTTCGAGCCCCTGACCTGGCTTATGTCAGGGAACGACCCGTCAGGCAGGAGGCGCACGAACCTTTCCTTCGAGTAGGCATCGATGTAGATGTCCCTCATCTCCTGGTTCGAAAGCGCCGTGTTGAGCTCGGCGTAGGCTGTTGTAAGTATGCCCCTTGAAACCGGTATCAGGTGAGGCGTGAACCGCACATTGAGTTGTCCGCCAGCGGCGACAGCCAGCTCCTGCTCGATCTCCGGCGTGTGCCTGTGGCTTCCGACCTTATAGGCTTTGAAGCCTGAAGACGCCTCAACGAAAGAGGTGGCAAGGGACGCGCCTCTGCCTGCCCCTGAAACACCGCTCTTGGAATCGATTATGACGGAACCAGCTTTTATTAGCCCCTTCTTGGCGAGCGGGGCAAGGGCCAGTATGGCGCTCGTTGGGTAGCAGCCGGGGTTGGCTACAAGACGCGCGCCTTTTATATCTTTCCGGTAAAGCTCGGGCAGGCCGTAGACCGCTTCCGAAAGCAGGTGCGCGGCCTTGTGCTCGCCGTACCAGGCGTTATATGTCTCCCTGTCGTGAAGCCTGAAATCAGCGCTCAGGTCGATGACCCTGTTTTTTTTCAGAAGCTCGGGGACAACGTCCTGGGACGCGCCGTGCGGCATGGCGCTGAAGGCTACATCGGCCTTGACCGAGCCCAGGTCTTCCGGGTCGCTGAACAACAGGCCGTCGTAGAAGCCCCGGAGGGCAGGGAATACTTCAGGGACCGGGGTGCCCTTGTATTGACGGGAAGTGGCCTCGACCACTTTCGCGTCAGGGTGGTTTGCGAGTATGCGGAGAAGTTCGAGGCCGGTATAACCACTTGCCCCGAAGATTGCTGCCTTTATCATAGTTAACCTCTACGGGGCTGCTGAAAAAATCCCATCTGCTTTGTCGTCTTCGTCGCTCGTCATTGCGGCGTACAGAAAGTACGCCTCTCTCCTCGCTTCTTGACTCCTCGCATCTGGAACTTTTTGAGCAACCTGTCATTGATTTCGGTATTTTTAATCTAAAATCCTATCTGTTTTGTCATCATCAAGG
>JACPGA010000143.1:1657-5628 GCA_016182705.1 Deltaproteobacteria bacterium | reverse complement strand
TGGTCGTGCCGTCGCCGAGCTGGCCGTCGGCATTATTCCCCCAGCACCACACCGTGCCGTCGGAAAAGAGGGCGCATGTATGGCTGCCACCAGCCGAGACCTGGACGGCGTCAGTCATGCCAGTGACCAGCACCGGGAAAAATGAGTCGAAAACAGTGTCGTCGCCGAGCTGACCTGATGAATTCCGGCCCCAGCACTTGACCGCGCCGCTGGAGACCGCGCAGGAGTGAAAATCTCCCGTTGACAACGACGAAGCCAGCAGAGAGCCCGAGCCATTGTTTCCAGCGTCAAGAGAGACGTCCCCACAGCCACCCGTAGCGGCGGCGATGACAGTCAAAAACGAAAGAATCGCTGAAGTTTCAAGGTGCCGTTTAAAACGCATGGTGCCGAGTATGCCCCACGAAAAAGACCTTGTCAAGACAGCCTCCCCGCAAAGCTGCCCTATTGACATCAGCCGAATGAAAATGCTATTTTTAAAGGGGAATTTTTCATCACGGGGACCCGATGAGCAAAGGAAAAATATTAGTAGTTGACGATGACGCTTTTTTCAGGGCCCTCTGCTCGGACATACTGACGAGTGGAGGTTTTTTTGTCAAATCAGCGTCAACAGGCACAGAGGCCCTGGGCCTGGTCGATAACGAGACTTTCGATATCGTCATAACAGACCTGGTAATGCCCGTGGTAAGCGGCATGGAAGTGCTGGAGCGCACAAAGCAGCACAACACGCTTACCGACGTCATCGTCATAACCGGCCACGGTTCGATCGAGACGGCCATAGCCGCGTTGAAGGCCGGAGCCTTCGATTACATAAGAAAGCCGCTCAATGAAGACGAGCTGCTGCACACCGTATCAAGCTGCCTTGAGAAGAAAAAGCTCCTTGAAGAGAACCAGGAGATGCGCCAGTCACTGAAGCTCTTCGAGGTCAGCCGCGCCATAACGACCACCCTCGACATAAACAAGCTCTACAATCTCGCGCTCGACGCGCTCCTTCAGCTCGTCCCCGGCGAGGCCGGAATAGTCGCGTTCTATGAAAACGAGGGCAAGTCCCTTGAAATAAAGGCATCGAGGCACCTCAACACCTATGACAGCGACAGGATAATGGAGGTCTTCAAGCACCGCTTCGAAAGGGACTTGAGGGGGCTTTTGAATATAAGCGTCATTGAAAAGCCCGAACTCCCTCCAACGGAAAACGAGGCGCTGCGCGATTATAACTCTTTCATGGTCGCCCCGCTTATGAAGGGCGCGTCCCCCATCGGCTATCTCGTTATCCTGAGCAAGGCGGGAAAGGTCGGCTATACGCTCCGGGACATAAAGAACGCCTCATTCGTGTCCGAGCATGCCGGGGGGGCTTTCGAGAACGCCCAGAAATACGCCGAGGCCAAAGAGATGGCCTTCATCGACTCACTCACTAACCTGTATAACTCCAAGTATCTCGAACTGGTCCTGGACAAGGAGATAAAAAGGGCTGACAGGCTCATGATGCCCGTGACCGTGCTTTTCCTCGACCTCGACAATTTCAAGCGAGTGAACGACAGCAACGACCACCTCGTCGGCTCGAAGATGCTGGTCGAGCTCGGCAAGATACTCCTGAAATGCGTACGCGAAGTCGACACGGTAATAAGGTACGGCGGGGACGAGTTCGTCGTGATACTCGTTGACGCGGATTATGACGTCGCCATGAGGGTCGCCGAGAGGATCAGGGCCACCATAGAAAGGCACGAGTTCATACAGGAAGAAGGGCTGGGGCTCAAGATAACGGCCTCGATCGGGGTCGCCACTTACCCCATACACACCCGCGATAAAAAAGAGCTGCTCAAGACCGCGGACAAGGCCATGTACAGGGCAAAGGACATGTCCAGGAACACCGTCTACCTCGCGCCTGTACCGGGCCAGCCAGCCGCAAAGTAAACAATTCTTCTTAAAATTGCGCTCAGGCGAAGAATTTCGTTGAAAAACAAGATTCTTCGCTTACGCTCAGAATGACAGTTAGCGGGTTTATAACAGGCATGGTTATGCCTCTTCCCGCAGCTCCCCCTTGAGAGCCTTTATATCTTCCGCAAGCTTTTCGGTAATGCCCGGCACTTCCATGAGTTCGGGCACTCCCGCGCTGACCATTGCCCCAAGGTCGCCGAACCTGTCAAAAAGAGCCTTTTTCCTTTTATCGCCTATGCCCGGCACCTTTTCTATGAGTGAGGCCATCTCCTTTGACCTGAGCTTGCGGTGGTACGAGATGGCGAACCTGTGGACCTCGTCCCTTATCCTCCTCAAAAGGAGGTCAGGCTTGGAGCCTTCCCTCAAGAGGATCGGGTCTTTCACATTCGGAAGGAAAATTCGTTCGCCCTTTGATTTTATGCCTCTTTTTACGGCGTCCGGCTCATCCCTGTCCTTCGCCAGAGCCCTTACCTCGACGCCCTTTACCCCGAGCTCATCCAGGACCTGCAAAGCTATATTGAGCTGGCCTTTGCCGCCGTCCATCAGGACAAGGTCAGGTGTCTCAAGGCCGTTGTCTTTTTCAGGCTCTTCCGTCTTTCTGAACCTTCTTGAAAGCACCTGGTGCATCATCGCGTAGTCGTCAGGCCCGGCAAGCCCCCTTATTTTAAAAAGCCTGTAAGAGTTCTTGTCAGGCAAGCCGTTCTTGAATGTCACCATCGCTCCGACCGGGTGCTTACCGCCGATGTTCGAGATGTCGTAGGCTTCTATGCGGTTCGGCGTCGCCCGCAAATGGAGCCTGCCTTTCAACTCCTCCATTATCCCTGCCTTGACCATTGATGCGGCGTACCTTTTTCTCAGAGCCTCGCCGGCATTGGCTTCGGCCATCTTGAGGAGCCTCGTCTTTTCCCCCCTTTCAGGAAGGGTCACTGATACCTTGCGGCCTTTCTTTTCGGAAAGCCACTCTTCAATCACATCCCTGTCCTCAAGGGCAACGGGAACGATAAGCTCATCAGGCACGATTCTGTCGCCCCTGTAGTACTGGGCTATGAATGACGAGAGCACCTCTTCATCAGGCAGCCCGGCATCATGAAAAAGGTAGTCGCTCCCGCTCACGAGGCGGCCTTCCCTTATAAAGAGCGTCTGAAGGGCAAGGCTGTCTTTCTCGCGCACGAACGCGAAAACATCCTGGTCGATTGCCTTATGGCTTATGACCTTCTGCTCCTCCAGCATCCCTTCGATGGCCTGTATCCTGTCCCTGAAACGGGCCGCCTTTTCAAATTCGAGGCTGGCCGCTGCCTCGTTCATCTTCTCCTTGAGCTTCTTTAAAAGCTCCCGGTTCCTGCCCTCCAGAAACATTATCGCGTTGTCGATGAGCTCCCTGTAGGCAGCCTCCGTAACATACCCGACCGCGGGGGCCGAGCACAGGCCGAGCTGATAATCGAGGCACGGCCTGGCCCTGTTCCTGAACTCGGAAGCCGAGCAGGTGCAAAGCGGGAATATCCTCCGCAGGAACTTTATCGTCTCCCTCACCTCGCGCGCAGAGACATAGGGGCCGAAGTACCTTGAGCCGTCCTTCTTCCTCTGCCTGGTCACGAGTATCCTGGGGAAAGGCTCCTTCATGGTTATCTTTATGCTCACATAGGTCTTTGAGTCTTTAAGCAGTATGTTGTACCTGGGCTTGTGCTGCTTGATGAGCGTGTCTTCGAGAAATAGCGCTTCCTTCTCGTTCGAGGTCACGATGTAGTCGATATCAGCGACCTTGGCCGCCAGAAACCTTACCGTGTACCTGCCGTCACCGGCCTCCCTGAAATATGAGCGCACGCGCGAGCGCAGGTCCTTTGCCTTGCCAATGTAAAGGACTTCGCCGGAGGCGTTTTTCATGATGTATACGCCCGGCGTGGCAGGGAGCCTGGCGAGCTTCTCTTCGATTTTAATCGCAGTCATAAAATCAATTATCGCACAGAAATCAGGTGGAATACAAACGCCGGGTAAACCTAAACTCCCCTCTTTCCTAAAGAGGGGACAGGGGAGATTAACTC
>JACPGA010000143.1:0-1625 GCA_016182705.1 Deltaproteobacteria bacterium | reverse complement strand
CCAATAATCCCCCTCATTCCCCCTTTAGAAAAGGGGGAAGTTCATGAGATGCTTTCGTCACCACGCTCCTCGCAATGCTTAGCATAGACATTTGCCATAAGACCTTGTAACACGGCTGTCGCCGCTCTTTGTAACAGGGCTCTACTCGCTTTCCGCCTCCCCAATCCGCGCCTCTCGCCCCTGAGGTCGCTACGCTCCCACCGCCTCGGCGAGATTCGCCCTTCCTCCCTCAGGCTCATTCCGCCCTGTTACGGGGTATGTGTTAAAGACAATACAAGACCGAATACTCCCTCTCCCCTTGTGGGAGAGGGCCGGGGAGAGGGGGCTACTACACTCCTCGCAATGACAAAGTCTTCCAGAATAAAAAAACCCCGCCTCTTTCGAAGCGGGGTTTTGAATTACATTTAAAGGGAGGGCTTTTTATTTCCGACCTGACGCTTAAGATCAGGAAAATAGCAATTTTTATTAAGCCTTTGCCCTCTCAAGATACTTGCCCTCAGCAGTATCGACCCTTACTACCTCGCCAGCCTCGATAAAGGCCGGCACGTTCACCACAAGGCCGGTCTCAAGAGTTGCGGGCTTGGCTGAAGACGCGGCGGTCGCGCCCCTCATGAACGGGGCGGTTTCGACTATCTTCAGTTCCACGACCTTCGGCGGGTCTACGCCGACCGGCGCGCCGTTATAGTATTCGATCATGAACTTTACGTTCGGGATGAGATAATAGACGTTATCACCGAGCACTTCAGCCGAGAGCGCCACCTGCTCATAGGTGACGCTGTTCATGAAGTGGTAGTCGTTGCCATCGTTGTAAAGGTACTCCATCTCGTGCTGCTCGAGAACGGCCTTTTCAAGCTTGTCCTCTGAGCGGAACCTGTTCTCAACGCTGGAGCCCGTCTTCAGGTGTTTGAGCTTGGTCTGTACCATTCCCCGCCAGTTGCCCGGCGTTATATGCTGAACTGAAACGACCCTGTAAGGCTCTTTATTGAACAGGATCGTCATACCCACTCTCAACTGTGTTGCCGGAATCATCTGCGTCTGGTGCTCCTTTCGGGATTTAAAGCATGAGCATTATATCACAACAGATCGCTCATTTCACGAATTTCAAAACTGTCGCCTTATTGCCCTTGCAGTTGAACTTGTCGAAGTACAGGTCGACCTTGGCCTCTATCTCGGCGGCTATGGCTTTTCTCCTGTCCTCGGGCATTGTCCAGATGCGTTCCTTGAACGGGCCGAAGCCCTTTTTCCTGGTCTTGTAGATGAACTGCTCCTCCGTGTCCGTTGGCTTTCTCTCGTCGGCATGGGTTGCTATAAGATGCGCGTAAATCTCCTTCTTGAGGTCAGCCGGGAACGCCGGGTTGTCGTAGACTATGTTCTGGAAGCGTGTTGCAAGGTGCACCTCAGAGGCCCCTTTCTTGACGAACAGGTCGAACGCGTCGTCGGGCAGGGTCGACGCGCCGTGCTGGACCACGCCGGAGAGATGATAGAGCTCCCTTGAGACCTTGGAAAGCGCGCCGATGGTCTCGAAGTCTACCTTGACCTTGGCGATGGTGCCGGCCGGCAGGACGACTCCGCCGTGGGCCGTGCCTGTCTGTATGCTTATCTTGCTTATGCCCTTCCTGCTCTTG
>JACPGA010000017.1 GCA_016182705.1 Deltaproteobacteria bacterium | reverse complement strand
TCAGTTCCTGAGGAGGCCCCCCGAATGGGGGTCCCCCTCAGGAAGAACTATAAGTTTTTGGAGAGAGTTTGAGAGAAACTTTTTACAAAAAGGTTCTCTCAGAAAGTTTTTCAGCGACCTGTGTCAGATAATGCCGCTCTCTTTATGTTTCGAGGCAATCAAACCCGCAAGCTCGTCAATCTTCCTCAAGTCGTCCGGCCTCGGCCTTCCCTTGACGAGAACGGTACCAAGGCTCTCGGCCTTGAGGTTGCCGATATTCGCGGAGACCTGCTCAGCCATCTTTCCACCCCAGCCCAGAGACCCTATAATAGCCGAGTACCTGAGCTTCGGCCTCAAGGCGTTTATGAGGAAAGCCGCTGATATGACATGCGGATGGGCCCCGCCCAGCACTGTCGGAGAGCCGAATACCACGGTCGCCGCGTCAACAAGAGCCATCGTTATCCTGCCCGTGTCGGCATATGCGAGGTTGAACCTTTCGACCTTTATTCCCCGCTCATAGAGGCCGCCTGCAAGGTGCTCGACCATCAGCTCTGTTGAGCCGTGCATGGTGGCGTAAGGTATCAGGACCGTGTTGGAGACCCTGTCCGAGACCCAGTCCCTGTGGGAATCCATGATGCAGAAAGGGTCTTTGTAAAGAGGGCCGTGGCTCGGGGCTATGGTCTTTATGTCAAAGCCTGAAAGCCTCTCAAGATGTTTTTTTATAGTTGACCTGAAAGGCATCATGACTTCCGCGTAATACCTTTTAGAGGCGTCGCAGACCTTTTTTTCGTCGTCATAATAAAGCCCGGGGAAGGACAAATGCGAACCGAAAAGGTCGCAGCTGAAAAGTATGCCGTCCTCCCTCAAGAAGGTCGAGGTCGTCTCGGGCCAGTGTACCCACGGCGTGAATATGAACTCAAGAGTCTTGCCGCCCAGGTCAAGCACCTCGCCGTCAGCTACCGTGACTATCCTGTTTTCAGGGAGGTGCAGGAGGTCTATGAGGAACTCCTTGCACTTCTGGTTGCAGACAATTTTTGCCTCCCCGTATTTTTCAAGCACGGCTGGAAGCGAGCCTGAATGGTCCTGCTCGGCGTGATGTACGACGATGTAATCTATCCTCTCAACGCCCCTGAGATTGGACAAAAGGGTCTCGGTCTTTGAAGGGTCTACCGTGTCGAGCAGCGCGGTTTTGTCGCTGCCCTTTATAAGATAGGCGTTGTAGCTCGTGCCGTCTGGAAGCGGTATGAGAGAGTCGAAGAGCTTCCTGTCCCAATCGACCGCTCCTACCCAGAAAACGCCTTCGGTTATTTTTCTCGGCTCCATAATAAAGCTCCTTATGATTTTACATTCTTAAACCTCCCCTCCGGTTGAGGGAAGTGGCTCTGTCATTGCGAACGAAGCGACGCAATCTCGTATTCAGACGAATCAGGCTATAGATTGCTTCGGAGCTAAAGCACCTCGCAATGACAACAAACGCTAAAGCTCCCCGCGATGAGATGCTTTAAAAAATATATCATACCCGTCCATTTCATTCAACGCGCCCCGGCCTAAAGAGCCCTCTTGAACACGAGCATCCCAAGCAGCACCGAAAAAACGGCGAAGACGGCCAGAAAAGCGATATCGCCCTGCACGGCTGAGAAGCCCGCTCCCTTGAAAAGAAGCGCCCTCATGGCATGTACCGAATATGTCTCGGGGTTGACGAACGCGAATGCCTTGAGCCAGCCGGGAAAGCTTTCGATTGGGTATATGGCCCCGCTCGGGAAAAAGAGTATCACGTTCAGAAACCCGCCGAGCACGCCCACTATCCTCGGGTGGTTTATCCTGCCCATTATCATGAACATGAGCCCCTGGAGGCCGAGCGTTGAAAGGATGATGACGGCCAGCATCAGTACAAAAGCGCCAAACGAGATGCCTCCCCAGAAGAAAAGCCCTGACATTAAAGAGCCGACGAAAAGCACTATGAGCGCAAGAATGGTCGTTATGAGAAGGCCGCTCGCGATAAGGCCCATGACTATGTCGGTCTTTGAAAGGGGGGTCAGGAAATAGCTCTCTTCCACGCCGAGGAACTTGTCCATCACCATGTTGAATGCGCCGGTTGTCATGGCTCCAAGGAATATGGCCATAATGACGACGCCGGGGATAAGGGTCTGGTCGTAGTCTATTTTTTTGTACAGCTCTATATCGCGGAGCCTTGTCTGGAATCTTTCCTCCCTTATGGAGACGAACTCGTCTTTCAAAGCGGAAAGCGCGCTGGTAATGGATGCTCTTATTGTCAGGGCGGAGATGGTCTCGGCGTTGTCGAGGTAAAGACCGACTTCGCTCAGGTTCCGCCGCATTACATCCCTTGAAAATCCGCCGGGTATAACGACGACAGCCTTGAACACGCCTTCCCTCAGCCCTTCCATGGCAAAGCCCTGGTCAGCCACCTGCATTATATCGAGAGTTGCCGGGCCAGATTCGACCGCGCGAAAAAGCTCCAGCACTTTTTCGGAATAAGGGCCGCCGTCGAGGTCAACTACGGCAACCGGAAGATTTTTAAGCTCGCCCTGAAATGAGTTGCCGAGTATGACGAGGTAGATGATTGGCATGAGTAGGCTCATCGCCACGACGAGCGGGTTTCTTATGAACTTCCTCAAGTCCCTTTCAAGGATAGCCAGAAACCGATGCATGGGCTACTTACCCCACTTTGTCGGCACGCCAGCGCCGAGAAGGAAACTCACCTTTTTCGCCTCTTCTTCCCTTATGGGCCTGCCTGTATAATGTATGAAAACATCCTCAAGGGTCTGCTCCTTGAGCATCACCCGTGCGACCCTGCCCCCCATATTCCTCAGCCCTTCCACCATGGCTGGTATGGCCTCGGCCCCGTGGTCAGCGGAGACAAGCAGTGTCGATTCCCTGTACGAGGCTGTCGTCACGCCGGGGAGCTTTTTCGCCCACTCGACTGCCTTTTCCATGTCAACGCCAGTGACGCCGAGCTCTAACGAGTCTTTCTGCGGTATCTGCTTTTTAAGGCCGGGGACGGTATCGAGCGCGACTATCTTTCCGTAATCTATGATGGCGACGCGGTCGCAAAGCGATTCCGCCTCTTCCATGTAATGGGTCGTAAGGAGGATGGTCAGCTTGTCAACTTTCCTGAACCGTTCCAGCAGCCCCCATACG
>JACPGA010000146.1 GCA_016182705.1 Deltaproteobacteria bacterium | reverse complement strand
CGGGAAAATACTCAAATCCATAGGCGGGGGCGGCCACCCGAACGCAGCCTCCGCGACACTGAAGGGCATAACCCTCATCCAGGCAAAGGAGCTGCTCCTTAATGCCGTGAGGGACGGCATTCCTCCGCTTCGGACCGCGAAAGATATCATGTCTTTCCCGCCTATAACCCTCAGTCTCAAGACCACACTCAAAGACGCTGTCGAGGTCATGCGCAGGTACGGGATAAACGCCGCCCCGGTCGTAAAAAACAGCCGCATACACGGGGTCATAACAAGGCAGGTGCTCGACAAGGCGGTCTACCACGGCCTCGGCCCGGCCTCTGTCGCCGACTACATGACTACCGAAGTCGAATCCGTAGGGGCAGACACTTCAATCGATAAAATACGAGAGGCTGTCGTAGGGCACGGCCAGAGGCTACTGCCGGTTATAGAGGAAAACAGGGTCGTGGGCGTCATCACCAGGACAGACCTTTTGAAACTCCTCCAGGAAGAGCTGAGGGTTGCCGCCGGAGGTGGCGCGAAGAAAGTAAGATATCTTTCCGGCCTCATGAAGGAAAAGCTCCCGGAATGGGCGTTCGCCCTCCTGAAAGACGCCGGAGAGGTCGCGGCCTCGCACGGATTTACAGCTTACGCCGTGGGCGGGTTCGTGCGCGATCTGGTATTGAGGCGCGAAAACCTCGACATAGACATCGTCATCGAAGGCGGCAACGGGATAGTCTTTGCCGAAGACTTTGGCAGAAGGAGGTCAGCCAAGGTCAAGGTCCACCACAGGTTCAAGACAGCTGTCATAGTCTTCCCCGGCGGCTTCAAGCTGGACGTCGCGACCGCCAGGCTCGAATATTATGAACGGCCCGGAGCCCTTCCGACCGTTGAACAGTCGTCCCTGAAGCTCGACCTGTACAGGCGGGACTTCATAATGAACACGCTTGCCATTTCCCTTAACCCGGACAGGTTCGGCGAGCTCATAGACTTTTTTGGCGCGCAAAAGGACTTGAAGGAGAAGACCATAAGGGTGCTTCATAACCTGAGCTTCATCGAAGACCCCACAAGGATGCTGCGCGCAGTGCGCTTCTCCGAAAAATTCGACTTCAAGATAGGCAAGCACACATTAAACCTCCTCAAAAACTCCGTGAAGCTCGATGTGTTCAAGACGGTCTCCGGGACGCGTATCGGCGATGAGCTCAGGAATATGCTTGAGGAGGAGACTTCGGCAAAGGCGTTGAAAAGACTCTCGGAGCTGGGCCTCCTCAAGCTCATCCACCCCTCGATTGCCTGGGACAAGGAACAGGAGCGGCTTTTCGAGCGGGCCGAAGACGCACTGGCCTGGTACGAGCTCCTCTACACTAAAGACCACGTGGAGCGTTTTCTGGTGCTCCTTCTGTCTCTCACGGACCGGCTTGGCGACCAGGAGCTTGCGGCCCTCGTCAAAAGGCTCGGCATATCGGGCAGAAAGCGGCTCGATGTTTTAAGCTCCAGGAATGAAGCGTTAAGGGTGCTGGGCAGGATGGCCGCCGGGCAGCTGAAAAAGGCGAGCGCGCTTTTTGATGCCCTGTCTCCGCTCGAGACCGAGCTCATACTCTACCTCATGGCAAAGGCTGAAAGGGAAAGCCTCAGAAAGGCCTTTTCAAGGTACATGACAAAGCTCCGCCACACCGAGACCATCCTGAAGGGGGCAGACCTCAAAAAGCTCGGGGCCGAGCAGGGGCCTGTCATGGGAGATATACTGCGCCAGCTCCTGAGGAAGCGATTGGACGGCGAAGTAGTTACAAGGGAGGACGAGGAGGCGTTCGTCACGGCTTTTCTCAAGAAAAAAACCGGCAGGAAGAGGCCGGTAAAATGAGAAAATGGCAAAAAGCCTCGAAAAAAGAAAGCTGCCAGGGGCGCTGATACTCTTGAGCAAGCGATAGTACCACGCGTAGTCACACCCGCGCCACCCGCCCAACAATTGCATTGACCCGCCTTCCTTTATTCTGTTACACTTGAATATTACTGTCATTTTTAAGGTTTTTACATGGTCCAGGAATTCCTTCAGAGAACGATTTTAACAATACCGCCGATCCTCATGGCCCTCACCGTGCACGAATGCGCGCACGCATGGGTGGCCTACAGGCTGGGCGACCCCACGGCCAAGATGCTCGGCAGGGTGACACTGAACCCCATAAGGCACCTCGACCCAATCGGCACATTGATGCTCCTTTTCTCGGGGCTTTTCGGCTGGGCCAAGCCCGTGCCGATAAACCCGAGGAATTTCAGGAACATGTCCCGCTCCATCGTGCTCGTATCTCTCGCGGGCCCGCTTTCGAACCTGTTCCTGGCGGCCCTTTTTGCCATCGCGTACAAGCTCTTCGAGGCGGCTGGCCCCGAATTTCTGTCCTCCATGCCCACTCTGTGGAGGCCGCTTTTCGCCATGATAGAGCTCAGCATAATAATCAATGTGGCATTGGCCGTTTTCAACATGGTGCCCGTGCCTCCGCTTGACGGCTCAAAGGTGCTCGGCAATCTCCTGCCCCCGAAGCAGTCCTTCGCGTGGGCCAAATTCGAGCGCATGAGGCCGACCGGCAAACTGCATTTCGGCCACTATCACGGGGTGCTCGCGAACTGGCTGAAGCTTCAGGAAGAGTACGAGTGCTTTTTTTTCGTGGCTGACTGGCACGCCCTCACGACCGATTACGCCAACCCTGCGAATATTAAAGACAATATCCGCGAGATGGTCATTGACTGGCTCTCAGTAGGCATAGACCCGGCGAAGGCCACCATCTTCAGGCAGTCTTCCATAAAGGAACACGCCGAGCTTCACGTTCTTCTTTCAATGATAACGCCCCTTCCCTGGCTGGAAAGGAACCCGACCTATAAAGAGCAGATAGAGGCCATAAAGGAAAAAGACCTCCTGACTTTCGGCTTTCTGGGCTACCCGGTCCTCCAGACTTCGGACATCATAATCTACAAGGCAAACAAGGTGCCCGTAGGCATAGACCAGGCCCCTCATCTGGAGCTTTCCAGGGAGATAACCCGCAGGTTCAACCACTTCTACGGCGAGGTATTCCCAGAGCCCCAAACGCTTCTCACCGCCATACCCAAGGTGCTCGGCACCGACGGCAGGAAGATGAGCAAGTCATACAACAACGCCATATTCCTTTCCGACCCTCCCGCGGAAGTCGAAAAGAAGATACTCACGATGATGACCGACACCGCCAGAAAGCGGCGCACCGATGTCGGCTCTCCTGACCTGTGCCCGTTTTTCCTGACCTTCCATAACCTCTACTCGAACGAGGAGACCATAAACTGGGTCAGGGAAGGCTGCACAAAGGCGCTTATCGGCTGCATCGAATGCAAGAAATCCGTCATCCCCAAGGTAATCGCCGCGCTTGAACCTGTCCAGAAGAGGCGCAAGGATTTGGAAGCAGACCCGGGAAGGATCACGGAGATTCTGAGCGAAGGCACGAAAAAGGCGACCCAGGTCGCCCGGGAGACGATGACTCACGTGCGCGAAGCCATGGGGCTCGAATAGAACGATGGCCTTCTACAACATAAAGCTCGACATATTCGAGGGGCCGCTTGACCTCCTCCTTCACCTCATAAAGAGGAACGAAGTCGATATTTACGACATACCTGTAGCGGTCATAACCGAGCAGTATCTCGAATATATCGACATCATGAAGGAGATGAACCTTGAATTCGCGGGCGAGTTCCTCGTCATGGCGGCAACCCTCGTGCACATCAAGAGCAAGATGCTCCTGCCCGTGGACGAAGAGGCCGTGCCTGAAGAGGACGAGGGCATAGACCCGAGGGAAGAGCTCATAAAGCGTCTTCTTGAGTACCAGAGGTACAGGGAAGCCGCTAAAGAGCTTTCAGACAGGACCATGCTCGGCAGGGATGTGTTCGCCAGAGGCGGCGATATTCCGCTGGAAGAGCTCGAGGAAGGGATCGGGTTCGTCAATGTCTCGGTCTTCGACCTCATGGAGGCCATAAAGGGAATCATTGCCAGAGCCCCCAAAGAGCGCACAATCGAGCTCACCTCGGAACGCTTCAAGATAGCCGACAAGATAAACTTCATCATGGAGCTTCTGACCAGCGAGAAGTCCACGACCTTCACCGGCCTTTTCCCGGATGGCGCGACAAGGGGCGAGATAGTCGTCACCTTCCTCGCCGTCCTGGAGCTCGCCAAGCTCTTGATGATAAAGATACACCAGACCGACGACAGCGTAATTAGGGTTTACATCTCGGACGAAAAAAGAGATGAAACGCAGCCGATTGAGATAACAGGGGCGATTGAAACCCTGGAAAAAGACAAGGACGCCTGAAAATTAGAAATTTTTCCACGGAGATTGGGAAAAATAGCAATTTTTTTCTAAAAATTAGAAATTTTTTCCGAGGTCGAGGAAGGACGGAAATGAAAAGCGCAGCATATATGAATAATATGTGAGCATTTTCATTTACGACCTGACAAAGAGATCGGGGAAAATAGCAATTTTTAGAGCACCCGCAAAGGAA
>JACPGA010000027.1:1671-5757 GCA_016182705.1 Deltaproteobacteria bacterium | reverse complement strand
TGACGTGCCGAGGCTGATGCAGGCGGTAGAGACGAGCCTTCTGGCCATGACTGCCTGAGGCTCGTCTTTTTCCCGCGCTCTATACTGGCCAGTGGCGCGGGGCATAGGACGAGAAATAAAAAAAAGAGAAGCATAAAAAGGAGGGTTTTCTGAAATGGATTTCTTAAGGAATCTCAAGACTCGATCAAAGCTGTTTTTAAGTTTTACCGTTCTCATCGTATTTGTGCTCGGGTTAGGCGTATTGAGCATCACCAGAATAGGCGACATGAGGACAATGCTGCAGACACTTTACGCCGACAGGTTCGTCCCTGCGGTTGACCTGGGGAAGATAAACAACAACCTTGCTTTCATCAGGATAGGCGCGCTCCAGGTAATGAACGAGACGGATAAGGCTAAAAAGCAGGAAGTATGGAACAAAGCCGCTGAAGCCGAGCAGGAGACGAACAAGCTCATCGACAAGTACGGCGCGACTTACATGGACGCGGACGAAAAGAAGGTTTTCGACGAGATGAGGGGCGCGTGGTTAAGCTATAACGAGGCGAGGCTTATCACCTACAAGCTCGCGGTCGAAGGAGATAACGCGAAGGCAAAGGAAAACGCCCTCCTTAACGCTGGCCCGAAGTTCAAGCTTCTCGATGATAAAATAGTAAGGCTCATAGAGATACAGGACGAGATTGGTCAGGCGCTCAACAAGGAAGCCGATACCGACTATGCCTTTACCAGGAACATAGTCATCTTCGCGACCGTGCTCTCGGTATGCATCGGAGCGGCGCTCGCGCTGATACTTACGGCCCTCATCGCCAAACCGCTCGCCGGGGTGACGGCCGTGGCAAACAAGCTCGCCGAAGGAGACCTTACTATCGACATAGACGCAAGGGGCAAGGACGAAATAGGCCAGCTTACTGTAGCGTTCAGGAACATGGTCGGCAAGCTCCGCGAAGTAGTGGCTGACGTAAGGGCTGTCTCTGACAACGTCGCCTCAGGAGCGCAGGAGCTGAGCTCTGGAGCCCAGCAGATATCCCAGGGCGCCACAGAGCAGGCCGCTTCAATTGAGGAGACCTCCTCTTCGATGGAGGAGATGTCCGCGAACATCAGGCAGAACTCGGACAACGCGCAGCAGACCGAAAAGATAGCCCAGAAGTCAGCTACCGACGCCAGGGAGAGCGGCCAGGCCGTGACCGAGACCGTGAGCGCTATGAAAGAAATAGCCTCGAAAATATCCATCATAGAAGAGATAGCCAGGCAGACCAACCTTCTTGCCTTGAACGCAGCCATAGAGGCCGCCAGGGCCGGAGAGCACGGCAAGGGCTTTGCCGTAGTCGCCTCAGAGGTCAGGAAGCTGGCTGAAAGAAGCCAGACGGCAGCCGGCGAGATAAGCCACCTTTCGGCCTCAAGCGTGCAGATAGCGGAGAAGGCCGGGGAGATGCTCGCGAAGCTCGTCCCGGATATTCAGAAGACCTCTGAGCTCGTACAGGAGATAACCGCGGCAAGCGCCGAGCAGAACTCTGGCGCCGACCAGATAAACAGGGCACTCCAGCAGCTCGACCAGGTAATACAGCAGAACGCCAGCGGCGCCGAGGAGCTCGCGTCCACTTCAGAAGAGCTCTCAACGCAGTCCGAGCAGCTCCAGAACGCGATAACCTTCTTTAAAATCGCGGGTAGCTCTACTTCCACCGGAGCGAATGTCGTGCAGATGAACAAGGCCAAGACCGTTCATAAGGCGAAGGCCGCGCACCATCCGCAGCAGGCGCGCAAATCCCAGGCGCAGGTCGCGAATAGCGGGGTCGTTTTGAACCTCGGGACCGGCAAGGACGACGAAGACAGCGATTTCATTAAATACTGAGCGAAGGGAGATGAGCGTGGAAAACATGACGGAAACTGCGCAGTACCTTACCTTCAGGCTCGAAGAAGAGGTCTTTGCGCTCGATATATCCCAGGTGAGGGAGGTGCTTGACTTCACCGCCATCACGAAGGTCCCGAGGACGCCGGAGTTCATGCGGGGCGTCATAAACCTCAGGGGCAGTGTTGTGCCGGTCGTTGACATGAGGCTCAAGTTCGGGATGTCCAGGACAGAGCAGACCCTGAGCACCTGCATAATAATAGTCGAGATAAACATCGACGGCGACAGGCTCATACTTGGCGCGCTTGCCGATTCGGTCCAGGAGGTCATAGAGCTCGGGCCCGGACAGATAGAGCCAGCGCCCAGGATAGGCACAAGGCTCGACACCGAGTTCATAAAGGGCATGGGCAAGAGGGATGAGCAGTTCATAATCATCCTGGACATAGACAAGATATTCTCCATGGACGAGCTCGCGTCCGTTACAGTGGCCGAGGCCTGCTGAGATGGAAGCGCTGCAGGCAATAGGCGGCCTCAAAAGGCTTTCTGACGGCGAGTTCAGGGCCTTGAGTTCCCTTGTCGAGGGCGAGCTTGGCATCAAGATGCCATCGGCCAAAAAGACGCTTCTGGAGTCCAGGCTCCAGAAGCGTCTTCGTGCCCTGGGTCTTGCCTCATACGCCGAGTACTGCGCCATGCTCTTCAACAAGGGCGGCATGAAGGACGAGCTTGTCCACATGCTTGATCTCGTGACTACCAACAAGACAGACTTTTTCAGGGAGGCGCACCACTTCGAATTCCTCGCTGACTCCGCGCTGGCTCGCATGGTGAGCGCAACTGGGCCGAATGTGAGCATATGGAGCGCCGGGTGCTCTACAGGGGAAGAGCCTTATACGCTGGCAATGGTGTTGAGCGAGTACGCCAGAAGCCGCCATGTCAGTGGCTTCGACTACTCGATAACCGCTACCGACATATCCACAAGGGTGTTGGAGGCGGCTTCAAAAGGAATATACCAGGAAGACAGGATAACCCCGGTCCCGGCTGAGTTGAGGAAAAAGTACTTCCTCAGGAGCAGGGACTCCTCAAAGGCCCTGGTGAGGGTCGTCCCGGAGCTTCGGGAGAAGATAAGCTTTTCGCGAGTCAACCTCATGGACGAGGCCTATCCTGTCGAAGGGCCTTTTGACGCCATATTCTGCAGGAACGTCATCATCTACTTCGACAAGCCGACTCAGGAGGCGCTTTTCACGAAGTTCTGCGAATACCTGAAGCCTGGCGGGTATATCTTCATCGGTCACTCAGAGACCTTGAGCGGCATTGACCTGCCGCTCAGGAAAGTAGCCACTTCAGTTTACGTCAAAAATTAAACGGGTGTGCCAGTCTGAACCCGCAGGTTTGATGGCGGGCCTTGCGCTGACAAAAAAGAGATTTCCCGTTATCCACCAAATTCTCCGCTTATGGCGAAGATTTAAAAAAAAAGGAGAAAAGAATGCAGACCCTCCCGGACCTGGAGCTGATAGAAGAGCTCCGCCAAAGGCTCGAGGCAAAAGACAGGGCCTATAGTGAGCTGGCCGCGGCTACGGCCAAGCTCGAGGAACTCAACCGTAAGCTGGTCGAGTCCGAGGAGTTGAAGTCCAGCTTCCTTTCAAATATCAGGAACGAGATAAACAACCCGCTGACTTCCGTCCTGACGATGTCCGAGCTTATCATAAGCGGCGATGAGCTGCCAGACGTTGATACCTTGAAGTCGATAGCGGGGCTGATCCACAAGGACGCCTTCAGCCTGAACTTCCAGCTGAGGAACGTATTTGCCGCGGCCGAGCTCGAAGCAGGTGAAGCCGAGCCTTCGTTCACCAACACCGACGTCGGGTCGGTATTGAGCGACTCCATCTCGTCTCTTGCCCGGAGCGCTTCCGATAAAGGCGTCCGGGTCGCGTTTGACATCTCTGAAGAATTGAAGAGCGCCCCGTTCAGGACCGACGCGGAAAAGCTCCACAGGATATTCCTGAACCTGCTGGCAAACGCCATCGAGTACAGCAATGAAGGGGGCGAGGTCAGGGCCTCAGCGTGGCGGGATTCGGAAAAGCTCTTCCTTACGGTGAGGGACTTCGGGGCAGGCATAGACAAAAAAGACCACAAGGTCATCTTCGAGCGTTTCAGGCAGCTGGACAGCGGCGCGACAAAGCACCACGCCGGGCACGGGCTTGGCCTCAGCATAGTAAAGGCCTCTGTCGAGCTTCTCGGAGGGACGATAA
>JACPGA010000027.1:0-1664 GCA_016182705.1 Deltaproteobacteria bacterium | reverse complement strand
TGAGAGCTCTGCTGGAAAAGGCGCGCTGTTTACCGTCGCTCTGCACGAATCCGAGCCTTCCGGAACAGGAGATTTCCTGAGCGAGGGGACCGAGTTTTTCGATTCGGCTGAAAGCGAGAGGTTCTGACCTTGCAGCAGGCTACCCTTGACAAAGAATCCAGGTATCTTTATCCGGGCATGCTGTTCGCCGAACCCGGCGATTACAGCGTGACTACGGTGCTCGGCTCGTGCGTGTCGGTCTGCCTCTGGGACCCGGCCTCAAGGACCGGCGGCATAAACCACTACCTTCTGCCCCTGTGGAACGGAGACGGCCTCAGGACGCCGAAGTACGGCAATATCGCCATCCCCATGCTCGTGGAAAAGCTCCTTGAGGCAGGGTGCGCCAGGGGCAACCTCAAGGCAAAGATTTTTGGCGGGGCGAGCGTGCTTGAGGGCTCAAGCGCGGTGCTGAATGTCGGAGAGAGGAATATACATTTCGCCGAGAGCGCCCTCGAAGAGGCGCGCATCCCTGTAATAGGAAAAGACGTAGGCGGCACGTCCGGAAGAAAGCTCCTTTTCGTGACCGGCACCGGAGACGTCTACGTCAGAAAGCTGAATAAAAAGTGAACGCAAAGAAAAAAGTCCTGATAGTTGACGACTCTGCCGTGGTGCGCCGCGTGCTCGCGAACATAATATCTTCCGACCCGGGCCTTGAGGTGATGGCGACCGCTTCCGACCCGTTCGTTGCCGCCGAAAAGATAGCGCACGAGAAGCCGGACGTCATGACCCTCGACATAGAGATGCCGAGAATGGACGGGCTGACCTTCCTCCAGAAGATAATGGAGCAGCACCCGATACCCGTGGTCATAATCTCGAGCCTTGCCGGAAGCGGCACTGAGACGGCCATGAAGGCACTTGAAAGCGGAGCTGTGGAGATAATCGAAAAGCCGCAGCTCGGCACAAAGGAGTACCTCGAGGAGGCGTCCGTGTTCATCTGCGACGCGGTAAAGGCCGCTTCCCAGGCAAAGCCTTCCCATGTGCGCGCCCCCCTGCCGATAAGCAGCAAGCTGTCGGCGGACGCCGTAATCCAGAAGTCAGGCGCGAAGGCGATGCTCAAGACCACCGAAAAGGTGATAATCGTCGGCGCGTCAACCGGAGGGACCGAGGCCATAGCAGAGTTTCTTACGGCAATGCCGATGGACGCGCCCGGCATCGTCATAGTCCAGCACATGCCCGAGCGGTTTACTGCCGCCTTTGCCAAAAGGCTCGATTCCATTTGCGCCATATCGGTCAAAGAGGCCGAGGACAACGACACGGTGATAAGGGGCAGGGCGCTGATCGCGCCGGGCAACAAGCACATGCTCCTCAAGAGAAGCGGGGCAAGATATTATGTAGAGGTCAAAGACGGCCCGCTCGTGTCAAGGCACAGGCCTTCGGTGGACGTGCTCTTCCGCTCGGCGGCTTCTTACGCCGGAAAGAACGCGGTGGGCGTCATTATGACGGGCATGGGAGATGACGGAGCTCAGGGCATGAAAGGGATGAAAGACGCCGGGGCTTTCAATATAGCCCAGGACGAGCATTCGTGCGTTGTGTACGGCATGCCCAAAGAGGCGATAAAGGCAGGCGGGGTCGATATCGCGCTGCCGTTGAAGGGTATATCCTCAAAAGTGCTCGCCGAGTGTTAG
>JACPGA010000147.1 GCA_016182705.1 Deltaproteobacteria bacterium | reverse complement strand
TCACGGGATAGGTCCGGCATATCGTCGGGACTATTCTCTTCGGCAGCTTCTCTTTAATCCACAGGGAGAAGAGCGAGCAGCCCTTAGAGCCCTTCAGGTGGAAGCAGCACAGCTTGTCGCTCTTCCTGACGGCGGTTTCCCTGTACGCCCCTCCGATGTAGTCGTCGTCCACTTTGAGCGGGGTCTTGAAGCAGTCTTCGACCTTCGCTCCGGTCAAGGCCTCGACCTTGTCCCTGTGCTTCATTATGAGCTTTATCGTGGCGAAGTCGATGTCGCAGCCCCAGCCGCAGCACTCGTCCTGGCACTGGCTGCCGTAGCAGCCTTCGTCGAACAGGCCCTTGTGGGACGCTATGTTCAGGTCTACGGTCTTGATGGGTATTCTGGTGATGTTCTTTGTCTTTACAACCTTTGCCGCTTTTACGGCCTTCGCTTTGACTGTTTTTACAGCCTTCTTTGCCTTGACTGTTTTTGTCTTGACGGCCTTCTTTGCTTCGACTGTCTTCTTGGCCTTTACTGTGCTCTTTGCTTTTACAGCGCTTTTTGCTTTGGCTGTCTTCTTGCTCTTGGCTGCATCGCCAGTTTTCTTCATCTTCGGTACGGCCTCCGGCAGTGTATTGTTTTTATCGGACATTCCTTAAAAGGAATCTTTCTGGAAGGGTCAGGGAAGCTTGTGCACGCTGGTCTCGTCCACGATGATGTTGTTCACTACGTTGTTCACGCCCCAGGTGAACCATGCGTCGTCTTCGGCGGCTTCGCGCTCGGCAAAGCTTCCGGTCACCCCTTCGAGGGTGACGACATAGCCGTTAGTGGAAACCCTCAGGCTCTGCGCGTCAACCAGCATGTCTTTTTCAAGGGCGAGTTTTATGGCGTCGCTCAGCTCGCCGTCGGAATCAGCTTCAGGGGGGTTGACCTCTATCGAGTTTATCACGTCCAGGGCCCCGGGTATCCACCACGCGAGCACGCCAGCGAGCCTCTTGTGGCTCAGGGACCAGACCTGGCCCTCGAGGTCGACTACGCCGTCCCTGACCTCGATGTTTATATCGAGGCCGTTCAGTGCGCTTTCCTGGGTGAGGGCGCCGAGCATGTGGTCCCTTATCTCGTCATCAGACATGTGGATGGAAGGGCGTACCCTCAGCCTGTCCACGACGCCCGAGACCTCCTGCAGGCTCATCGCCAGAAGCAGCGACTTTTTTTTGAGGGCGACGTTCTCCACCATGCCTTCCATGACGATGGAGCCGTCCTCCATCCTGAGGGCGATGGGGAAGTTGTTCGGGTCGAATTTGAGCTCTTCGGTCAGCATGGCCTTCAGGGCCTTTACGGCTGGTTGTGAGGTCATTCGTTCCCCGTATGCGGGCGGTTAAAGGATTAAACTGATTTTGAGTATAGCAGAGCATTTTCTGTTTAACAAGGGCGTTTTTGGAGCGCTCCTGACGCCGTTGTTAACACCTCGAATCAATGAGTTAAATCATTCGGAGGAAAGCTTTGAAGCCTGAAGGGCTTGAGGACAAGATAAAGGCGCTTGCCGCGCCCGTTGCAGAGGGGTTCGGCCTCGAGCTGGTTGACGTTACTTTCGCTTCAGAGTTTGGACGCAGGATACTGCGCATATATATCGACAAGCCGGGCGGCGTGACCGTCGAAGACTGCGAGCGGGTAAGCCGCGAGCTCAGCACCGTACTCGACGTTGAAGACCCTATTCCGCAAAACTACAACCTCGAGATATCCTCTCCCGGCCTGGACAGGCCGCTTAAGACCGAAAAGGATTTCGCGAGGTTTGTCGGCCGCAGGGCCCGTATCCGGTCGAAGGAAGCACTGGACGGCAGGCGCAACTTCAAGGCTGTTATAGACGAGGCCTCTGGCGGCCAGGTGAGCGTCACGGATTTCGACGGCAAAAAATTTACTATCGACATTTCCAATATAGATAGAGCGAAGCTTGAAATAGAGATTTGATTATTAAAATTCTTCGCCATGTAATGGCGTAGAATTCAGATGGTTCGGAAAAATCATTTTTATTTGCCAGCCTTGGCCTGCCGCTCAAGGCGACGGGCCTCCGGCTGGCATACCCATTCAGTTTTTTGAGTTTGGAGGATTGTGAATGAACATGAATTTGGCTAACATAATAGACCAGGTCGGCAAAGACAAGGGCATTGACAAGTATATATTGATTGAGGCCCTTGAGACAGCGCTCCTGAAGGCCGCGGAAAAGCGGTTCGGCCCCACCAAGGTCATAGAGGCCCATTATCAGGAAGAGCTGGGCGAGATCGAGCTGTTCCTTTTCAAGACGGTCGTCGAGGAAGTCACCGACCCTGACACCGAGATCAGTGAAGAGGCGGCAAAGGAACTCGACCCTGAGGCTATTCTTGGCGACAGCATCGGCGTGAAGCTCGACTCAAAGGAGTTCGGCAGGATCGACGCCCAGACCGCCAAGCAGATAATCATCCAGAAGGTCAGGGAAGCCGAGCGCAATATAGTTTACAATGAATACTCCTCCAAGAGGGGTGAGATAGTGACCGGAATCGTCCAGAGGTTCGAGAAGGGCGACATAATCGTCGACCTCGGAAGGGCCGAGGCCATCCTGCCCAAGAAAGAGCAGGTCAGGCGCGAGGGCTACAGGCAGGGCGAGAGGGTAAGAGGCATAATACTCGAGGTCAAGACCGAGGCGAGGGGCCCGCAGGTGACTCTCTCCAGGACCCACCCCGGTTTCATAATGAAGCTTTTCCAGAATGAGGTGCCAGAGATATACGAAGGCATTGTCGAGATAAAGGGCGCGGCCAGGGAGCCCGGCGACAGGGCAAAGATAGCCGTCGTCTCCCATAACTCGGATGTTGACCCGGTCGGCGCGTGCGTCGGCGTCAAGGGCTCAAGGGTACAGGCGGTCGTACAGGAATTGAAGGGCGAGAAGATAGACATAGTCCACTGGTCTGACGACCCGGCCATTTTCGTGAAGAACACGCTCTCCCCGGCCCAGATAGCAAGGGTCATAACCGACGACGCGGCGCACGCGATGGAAGTCATAGTACCCGACGACCAGCTCTCGCTCGCCATAGGCAAGAAGGGGCAGAACGTAAGGCTCGCGGCAAAGCTCACGGGCTGGAAGATAGATATCAGGACTGAAAGCGAATCAAAGGGCGGCAAGGAGAAGCTTTCGCCTGACGAGGTCCTGAAGATGGAGATGCAGGCAGTAGGCGAAAGGGAAGCCAAAGAGAAGGCGGCCGCGATAGCTGAAATATCCGGCAGCCTTTCCGTTTCCGAGGAAACAGCCGCGGCCCTCATAGCCGCCGGTTTCTCCCATTCAGAGAGCCTCTCCGAGATAACGAGGGAAGAGCTCGAGCAGATCGAGGAGCTCGACGAAGCCGCTGTAAACTCGGTGCTCGCCGGAGTCGAGGCGGCTCGCTCAGAGAAGGGGAATGCCTGACAGGACATGCATCGGCTGCAGGGCCGTTCTTGACAAGGGCTTGATGGTGCGGCTCGCGGCAGTTGAAGGCCGCGCGGTTCCAGACCTTGGCGGAAAGCTCGGCGGCAGGGGAGTATACGTTTGCAGCGAAAAGTGCCTCAGGGAGGCATGTAAAAGGAAAGATGCCTTCCAGAGGGCCTTGAAAACCAAGGTCGAACAGCCAGAACCTGAGGCAATCTGGGAAAAGGTCAGGGCAACAGGGCTGAAGGGGTGACAGGCTTTTAACCAGGGACTCTCGGACCCATAAAAATTCCGGACGGTAAGATGACAGAAAAAGAAAAAGAAAAGCAGCAGAGTTCAGGATCGGTTGAGGAGAAGAGGATAAAGCCCTCGGTCATAAGGAGGAGGGCAGCGCCAAAGGCCCCTGAACCTGAACCTGTACCTGAGTTGATCGCGGAAAAGCCCGTCGAGGCCGTTGCCGAACAGGCCCCTGCGCAGACGCCGGCCCCTGTGGAGCCGACGCCAGTCAGGGCCGAAGCCCCGGCCGCGCCGGTAACTATAACCCCGCCCGCTCCTTCGAAGCCAGCGGCCGAGGAGGCCAAAGGCGAGAAAAAGGCAGATGAGCGCAAGGGGCAGGGACCCGTTAGAAGAGGCGGCATAAAGAGCAAGGCCGACGAAAAGCGCGAGGCGCTCAGAAAGGCCGCTGCCGCGAAGAAAGTCAAAGAGAAGTCCGCGGCTGATATCCTCCTTGAGCTTAAGGTCGAGGAGGAAGAAGAGAAGACAGCGCCGCTTATCCAGCCACTCACTGAGGCGGCCGCAGCGCCTGTGGAGGCGGTTGCGCCTGTAGTCAAGACTGAAAAGGTCTTCCAGAAGGAGCCTGAGGTCAAGAGGTTCTTCTCAAAGAAGCCGCAGAAAAAAGGCCGGTATCAGAAGGAGTCCCCAAGAGGCTCATCCCAGTCAAGGCCTATGAAAAAAACTGAGATAACCACGGTCAAGGCCACGAAGAGGATAGTAAGGATAGCGGACGCCATAAGCGTCGCTGACCTTTCGCAGAAGCTCGGCGTGAAGGCCTCGGAAATCATAAAAAAGCTCATGGGTCTCGGCATAATGGCCACCGTGAACCAGCTCATAGACACCGACGCGGTCGGACTCATAGCGCAGGATTACGATTACGAAGTCGAGAGCACGGCAGTGCTCGAAGAGAACCTCATGGAGCCGGGCTCTGAATCTGTTGCCGGAGACCTTGCCCCAAGAGCGCCGGTAGTCACGGTCATGGGCCACGTCGACCATGGAAAGACTTCACTCCTTGACGCCATAAGGCAGACCAACGTCGTGAGGGGTGAGGCTGGCGGCATAACCCAGCATATAGGCGCGTATCACGTCCATCTTGAAAAGGGTGACGTAACGTTCCTTGACACTCCCGGCCACGAGGCTTTTACCGCAATGAGGGCAAGGGGCGCGAAGGCGACCGACATAGTCATCCTTGTCGTAGCCGCCGACGACGGTGTCATGCCCCAGACGATCGAGGCCATAAACCACGCCAAGGCCGCTGGAGTGCCGATAATCGTCGCGATCAACAAGATAGACCTGCCCCAGGCAGACCCCGGAAGGATCAAGCAGGAGCTCACGAGTTACGGTCTTGTTTCAGAGGAATGGGGAGGAGACACCATATTCATCGAGGTGTCGGCCAAGAAGGGCATCAAGATAAAAGAACTGCTTGAGATGATACTCCTGCAGGCAGAGGTCCTGGAGCTCAAGGCCAACCACACGGCCGCCGCAAGGGGCGTCGTGGTCGAGGCCAAGCTCGACAAGGGCCGTGGACCTGTGTCCACCGTGCTCATACAGGACGGCTCGCTGAAGGTCGGCGACGCAATCGTCACCGGCATGCACTACGGCAGAGTAAGGGCGATGATAAACGACTGGGGCAAGCGCGTTGACGAGCCAGGCCCGTCTATGCCCATCGAGATACAGGGACTTTCCGGCGTACCCCAGGCAGGCGATATATTCGTCACCGTAAAAGACGAGGCTACCGCCAGGCAGATAGCGGCCATAAG
>JACPGA010000136.1 GCA_016182705.1 Deltaproteobacteria bacterium | reverse complement strand
TTCGACGCGCACTCTCTTTGCGGCTATCTTCCAGATGAGCCAGACAGATGCGATACCTGTGATTATCGAAAGGAGCTGGTGCGGTAAGAACGTCGGCTTCCCGGCGAGAAAAAACGGCTCCGCGCCTACGATATGGAGATAGAGCGTGTTGAGGATATGGTTGTTGTCGTGGTTCAGGGCAAATACGTCAAAAGGCGAATTCAGCTGGCGGGCGAAAAAAAAGGACCATATCTCATCGACATAGAAATCACCGTAAGCCGCGAGCAGCCTCAAAAGGGCGAAAAAAGCCAGGCAGGCGGCCAGAGCAGAATATACCCGGCGTTCATCACATTTAATTGCCACCTGCGCCAGCGCCTCCCTCTTTGAGCTTCTTGAGGTTCTGGAGCGCGCGGCTGTTTCGCGGGTCTATCCGTAATGCCTCGCTGAAAGCCGTGTAGGCTTTATCATATTGCCCGACACTGGCATAAGCGATGCCGAGAAAATTATACATATTGCTGTCGTTCATGCCTGCGCGTATGGCCTTTTCAAGATGGAACGCGGCCTTTTCAGGAAGCCCCTTTTCAAGGTATATGATCCCGACCCTCGCGTTAAGGCTGGCGGCGCTGTTCTCATCCTTTGCGAACGACAGGGCCTTTTCAAACATCTGGACCGCCTTTCCGGTCTCGTTCACGCTGTAATAGGCAACGCCCAGGTTCGAATAGACCCCGGCTGAATCAGGGGCTATTTTAATAGTAGCCTCGTACTCCCTTATGGCCTCCTGGTACATCTTCTTCTGAGCATAGGCTACGCCCAGGCTCGCGTGGGTCGTGGGGCTCGACGGAGCGTCGATAACCGCCTTCTGCCAGAAGGAGAACTCGTCCGTCCAGAACCTGCTCGCCCTCGCGCTCTCAAAAGCGAACAACACAAGAACGATGAGAACAGGAACAGCCGTGGCCGCCTTCACAGGTCTGCCTGAGGCAAGCCTGTTCAACCCAAAGGCCGCGAGTATTGAAAGTCCTGCTGTAGAGAAGTACAGGTAACGGGAGGCGAATACCCATTCTCCCTGGATATACTTGACCATCAGTATGGCAGGCGAAAGGGCCATCATCATCCAGAGGAGGAAAAAAACAATCGTCCTTCTCGAGGAAGACTTCCAAACCCAGAAGGCTACGCTGGAAGCGAGCAGGAAAAGCACCGCGAGCCCATGCGAGACGATATCCTGAAAAGACGTCGGCGGGTGGAACGGATAATAGAGCTTTATGCCGAACGGGAAGACAAGCTTTTCGGCGTACTGGGCCGTCAGCGTAAGGACGGAAAGGATGTACTGGAAGCCGCTCATGGCGTGCTCCGCGCTGAGCGAGCCTACAATTGCGGAGCGTATCAGGACAAAAACTCCGGCCGCCGCCAGATAAGGGGCGCCTCTTTTGACGGCCTGAATTAACGGACGGCCCTCCGCGATACCGTAGAGCGCGAAAAGCGGAGCAAGCACTGTCGCCGTCTCCTTTGAGAAGAGGGCGACAAAATAGACGCAGATGGAAAAGACGTAAAGGACAACGCTCCTGCCTTGGCCGCTCAGTATGAAAAGGTAAAAGGCGGCCATGAAAAAGAAGGTAAACGACAGTTCACCAATGGCAGCCACCCATACGACAGGTTCCGCGTTTGCCGGATGGAGGGCAAACAGGAGCGAAGCCGCGAGCGGCAGAAGCAAAGGCCGGTTTATGTCATTTTTTTCTTTTGAACCCAAAAGAGAAGAAGCGATAAGAAATACGAGAAAGGCGTTCAGTATATGGAAGGCAAGGTTCACGCCATGGTAGCCAGCCGGTTCAGTCCCAAAAAGGGTATGCGAGCCCATGAGCAGGAGGTGCATGACAGGCCTGTAATAGTTCGAGGTGCCTGTGATGAAATCCCCCTGGTAGAACGCCCACAACGATGAGGTGAAAATATCAGGGATATATCCGGGGCTGGTAATCCAGGGGTTTTCTGTGATGACCGGGAAGTCGTCCCGGAGAAACCCTCCTGACCAGACGGCGTAATAAACAGCTGATGTGACAAAAAGTATGATGAAAAACGGGACGGCCTTTCTCATCTCTCAAACAGCCTTTGTAAGCACGGATTTACCGCTTCCAGACAGCAGATTTTTCAAATACCTTTTACGCATGAAACCGGAATAAAAAAAACTCGTGAGCTTTAAAAGCTCAAGGCCGCTCCTCATGAAATCCGCGGGCCTGACCTTCGACCCCCTCACCTCTTCCCAGCTCGGCAGCGGGAACTCGACCCAGGTATCCTGAAAATCAGCCTTGCCCGAGGCCTCTTCAAGCAGTGAGAGCCTTCCGAACAGTTCGACGTCAAAGGTCCACTTCACATTGAAAGGCCTGGACATCGCGGCCTCCAGGGAACCATTCCTCCTGAAGAGCTTGGCCCCGCACTGGGTATCGTAGACCGGGAGTTTAAGAAGGACACTCACCAGCGTCGCGAAAACGCGGCCCAGGTAATGCCTTCCGGGCCGTCTCTGAATTTTGCGCCCGAGGAGCTTTACCCTCGAGCCCAGTACAACGTCTTTTCCGGAGTCGATGATCGAAACAAACTCCGTGATGCATTCAAGCGGGGTAGCCAGGTCAGCGTCCCAGAAGCCAACATATTCAAAGCCGAGCTCAAACGCCTTGAGAAAACCCTGGCGCACGGCCTCGGCCTTTCCGGAATTTCTGGCAAGTTCGATAAAGGCACAGCCAGCAGGGTTGGCCGCCGCAAGCTCTTTCAAGACCCGGCCTGTCGCGTCTATGCTGCCGTCATTGACGAATATGAAAAAGACGTCGCTTTCACTTGAGGCGAAAGCGAGAAATTCGCCGGTTTTGAGCCTTTTCTCCTCGTTATAACAGGGCACGATTATAGCTGTTTTTCGCACAATACCCATCCGGTAAGGCCTGGAAGCCTTATGCCTGCCGCCCTGTTCAGGGCAAATAGAAGCGAGTTGTCGATATCGAGCGCGGTTTTCACCATGAATGTGGCTGCCGCGCCGCCCTTCCAGCCGCCAGCGCCCTCTGTGCCTGTGTTTACCCTTCCAAAGGCTTTTTCAGACACGGCGGAAAGGGCTCTCAGCAAAAGGAGCGCGCTGAAAAGATAGCCTGACGATATTGTTTTGAGGCCAGCCCTCCTGGCAAGAGAGTCAAGCTCGCCGGGATTGTACCGCCTCCTGTGGCCGAGAAATCTGTCATGACCCGAAAAAAGGGCGTTGAACGCCGGAGCGGTTATGAGGATGCGCCCGCCTGAGGCAAGCCGTTTTTGCGCGATGCCCATAAGAAGCCCGAGGTCGTCCTCAACGTGCTCGACGACATCAAGCAGCAGCACGAGGTCGAAACGGCCATCTCCTTCCAATGTCCTGGAATAGGCAATATTGCGGCTCTGCCCTGAAAGCGCGGCCATGTCAGCAGCTGTAAAATTGCTGTCGACCGCCGTTACCTTAACGGCCCTCTCATTGAAAAGTTCGCGGGACACAAAGCCGTCCCCGCAGCCGAGGTCCAGCACCTTGAGCCCGTCCCTCAGCGTGCCGCTGAGGATACGCCTTAGCGCGTCAAGCCTGGCGAGCTCCCAGGGGTGTCTGGCGCCAAGGCCTCTTGCCTCCTTGAGGTCCATTCCTATGGAGCCCTTTCTTTTTGAAACCTTGTTTTCCGGATTTGCGAAGGCTTTTTACATAATAATCCAGCTTGGAGGAGGGAGTCAAAACTTAATTGGATTGGCAGAAAGGCTCTAAGCGGTTTTTTTGAGCACGACGAAGCACCTGATCGACGCAAGGCGGCCAGGTGCTGCCTGTTATAATAACCCTGTACAGCGCGGCCATGGCTCTTTCTATTTCATTCCGAGGCCCGCGCTCCCCATTTCAGATTCGACCAGCTCACGGATGATATCGCTGAGGCTCCTCGTTATCGTCCATCCGCTGTAGTCCTTCTTGAGTTTCCTCAAATCGCTTATATAGCAGATGTGGTCGCCCTCCCGGTTTTTCGGGTCATAGGAGTACTTGAGCTTTTTGCCCAAGTACTCCTCAATGAGCTCGGCGCACTCCAGGATGGAGGCGCTGTTCTCCCTGCCTCCGCCGAGGTTATACACAGCCGCCGGCCTGGGGTCTACTATAAAAGCTTCGCACGCGCTCACCACGTCGACGCTGTGTATCTGGTCCCTGACCTGCTTGCCCTTGTAGCCGTAAATGGTGTACGCGCCGCCCGAGACCATGACCTTTACGAGATAGCTCAAAAATCCGTGAAGCTCCACTCCGGAATGGTTTGGCCCTGTCATGCAGCCTGCCCTGAAGCAGACAGTCGGCATGCCGAAGTACCTGCCGTACTCCTGCACCATGAGGTCGGCCCCGGCTTTTGATACCCCGAAGAGGCTGTGCTTGCAATGGTCTATGCCGCATGTTTCGCTTATGCCGCCATAGTCCTTCGGGTCGGCGTACTCCCACCTTTTGTCGAGCTCTTGAAGCGGCAGGCAGTTCGGAGAATCGCCGTATACCTTGTTTGTGCTCATGAATACAAAAGGAGAGTCCTTGCGGAACCGACGAGCCGCCTCAAGGAGGTTTAACGTGCCTACGGCGTTCACCTCGAAGTCGTCGAAAGGCCTGTCTTTTGCGAGGTCGTGCGAGGGCTGCCCGGCGCAGTGGATAACGGCCTCGAAGTCTATGTACTTGAAAAGGTCCATTATGGCCGTTCTGTCAAGGATGTTTATGGACCGGTGGTCGAAGTTCTTCACGCTCTCACGGAGCCTCTCAAGATTCCAGAGAGTGTCTCCCCTCGGCCCGAAAAAATCAGCCCTCATGTTGTTGTCGATGCCGTAGACGAACCAGCCCCTTTTCGAGAAGTACTGCACCGCCTCAGAACCGATGAGCCCGCTTGAGCCTGTCACGAGTATTTTTTTCATGTATCAAGTCTACATGAATTTT
>JACPGA010000151.1 GCA_016182705.1 Deltaproteobacteria bacterium | reverse complement strand
GGACGAGGGATATGTGCCGGCGGTGGCTGCCATTGGAACCTTGCTGATGGTCAGTCTCTTGCTGCTCACCTTTTTGGTTCGCTATATCGGCTTTGGTAGGCAATAGTCGGCCCCGCACTGGATTATCCTTTCGATGTCGTCAGTGCCGTAGGCCGTAACGGCGAGTATCTTGATGTCTTTCGTGCTCTTGTCCTGCTTTATACGCCTGCAGACTTCAAACCCGTCCAGCTTCGGCATCCTGATATCCAGGACCATCAGCTCGGGCTTGAATTCGCCCACCTTTATAAGCCCTTCATAGCCGTCTCCGGCCGTCTCTATGAGGTAGCCGCCTCCCATTGACTCAAGGGCGCCTTTCACGAATTCGACGACATCATGCTCGTCGTCTATTATGAGCACCTTGTGCCTGGCCGGGAAGACCTCTTCTTTTATCTCCAGCTTGTATTTCTCCAGAAAAGACATGAAATCCGCCCTGTTGACGCGGAAATGCCCCCCTGGAGTCCTGAATGCCAGGAGCTTGCCGGAAGCGATCCACTTCTTGACCGCGTTAATGGTCACATGGCAGAAGGCCGCTATCTCGCCCGTAGTATATGGTTTTCTGTCTTCGTTCATATAATTTTAACGGCAAAGCCGAAGGTAAGACAACTGTTTGTGGAATGGCTAAAAGGTTCTGATTTTTATATTAATTAATATTATCTTTAATGAAATTTAAGGTCAAGTCTTTTTCTCTGGACGCGTATCTACTCCACGCTGTTCAGGTCAGGGCCGATTTCGATATTGACCTTCACAGGGACCTTGAGCTCCATTACGCCCTCCATCTCCGCTTTAACCATCTCCTTCAACTCCTGCAATTCTTCAACCGCGGCTTCAAAGATAAGCTCGTCGTGTATCTGGAGGAGCATCCTGGAGCGCATACCGCCAAGCTTTTCCCATAACCTTATCATGGCGGCCTTTATCATATCCGCGGCAGAGCCCTGTATGGGAGTATTTATGGCCAGCCTCGCTCCAAGCTTCTGGGTGGACTCCACCGGGCTTTTAAGCTCGGGTATGAACCGCCTCCTGCCGAAAAGCGTCCTTGTAGAACCCCGCACAGCGGCATCGCGAACTGTGCTGTCCATGAATTCTTTTACCAGCCTGTAACGGTCAAAGTACCTGTTTATGTACTCGGACGCCTCTTTCATGGATATTCCAAGCTCGGTTGAAAGCCCCCATGGGCCCATTCCGTAGATGATGCCGAAGTTGATGGCCTTGGCGCGCCTGCGCATCTCTGAAGTCACAAGCCCGGGCATGACGCCAAAGACCTCGGCGGCGGTCCTTTCGTGTATGTCCTCGTCCTTCTGGAACGAATCGATGAGTATCGGGTCGCCGGACATGTGCGCCATTATCCGCAGCTCTATCTGCGAATAGTCGGCTGAAAGGAAGGTAAAGCCTTTCTCGGCTACGAAAGCTTCCCTTATGCGCCCTGCGGCCTCTCCTCTTATTGGTATGTTCTGGAGGTTGGGCCTTGAGCTCGAAAGCCGCCCGGTCGCCGTGACCGTCTGGTTGAAAGAAGTATGGATGCGGCTTGTTGACGGTTCGATCAGGGCGAGAATGGCATCTACATAGGTTGATTTGAGCTTCGATAACTGGCGAAAGCCTATTATGAGCCTTGGCACGTCATGCGAAGCCGCAAGCTGGGTCAGTACCTCTTCGTCAGTGGAAAAGCCTGTCTTGGTCTTTTTCACGGGCTTCAATCCCAGCTTCTCGAAAAGCAGCTCGGAAAGCTGCTTGGGCGAGTTTATGTTGAACTCCGTTCCGGCGGCAGCGTATATCTGGCTCTCCATCGAGACAAGCTCGACCTCTATCTCCCTTGAAAGGGAAGCAAGCTTGTCCCTGTCAACCTTTATGCCGAAAGCTTCCATTCCCGCAAGGACTTTAGCGAGCGGGAGTTCCATCTGCGTATAAAGCCCGGCCAGTTTATAATCATCAAGTTCTTTCTCAAGTATTTTCTTTAACTTTATGATAATAGTGGCTTTTTTACATTCAGCGACAGTCTCCACGCGAATATCCGCGCCGTCCCTCACCTCTTCAGGCGAGATGCCCAGGAGGTCATAGCCGAGAAAGCCCACAGTGTGCTCAGGCCTTGACGGGTTTATGAGATAGGAGGCCAGCGAGATGTCCAGGCCCACGCCCTTTACTTCTACCCCGAACTTGTTTGCCCACAGGTACAGCGCCTTTGAGTTGTCCGTATGCTTTGTCTTTGCGCCGTCTTTAAGGAAAGGGGCAAGGGCATCAATAACCGCTTTTTCGGAAAGGCTGCCTATGGTCACTATATGCCGGGCCGTGTTTTCGTTCAAAGCGATAGCGAGCCCCTTGAGAGACGCGCTGAACCCCTCGCCTTCGAGCACGAGCGCAATCGAGGCTTCCCGCGCGCTTGAAAGCTCATTGGCAAGCGACTTGAGGCCCTCTTCATCGAGCACTGCCTGAAAGTCCGCGCCCTCGACCTCTAAAGGCTGGGCTGTCTCTGGCACCATCTCTTTAACGAGCTTCCTGAACTCGAGTTCGTTCAAGAGACGCTCAAGCTCCTTGAAGTCCGGCCCTGTGTACCTGAGCCCTTCAAGGCCGCACTCAACAGGCACATCCGGGTGGAGAGTGGCAAGCTCGCGGGACAGGAATGCCGTGTCCCGGCTTACTTTAAGGCTCTCCTTGAGCTTGGGCTTGGTGATATTCTCTATATTCGAAAAAATCCCTTCAAGGCTTTCATACTCGGCAAGCAGTTTGGCGGCTGTCTTGAAACCTATGCCGGGCACTCCGGGAATGCCGTCTGATGAATCCCCGGCAAGGGCCAGAAGGTCCCTTATCTGGGTGGGTTCGACCCCGTACTTCTCCTTCACGTCCGGCGGGCGGTACTCCTTGCCCGTTAGGTAGTCGAGGATGACCGTGTCTTCGTCGACAAGCTGGTACATGTCCTTGTCGCCGGTTATTATGGCGATCTTCAGCCCTTCACCGCCGCACTTTTTGACCAGGGTGGCTATTACGTCGTCGGCCTCGAACGCAGCCATCTCCACTGCCGGGATATTGAACGCGGCGACCATCTTCTTGATGAACGGCACCTGCACGCTCAGGAGGTCGGGCATGGGCGGCCTCTCGGCCTTGTATTCAGCCATGAGCTTGTGCCTGAACGAAGGGCCCTTGACGTCGAAGGCTATGGCCACGTACTCGGGCTTGAAGTCGTTAAGTATCTTCCTCAAGGTCTGGGTGAAGCCGTAGACCGCGTTAGTCGGCATCCCTTTGGAGGTTGTAAAGCTCGCGGGTACGGCGTGGAAAGCGCGGTACATGACCGAGCTGCCGTCTATTATGAAAAAACTCTTTTTCAATTCCTTAGCCATGTTTGACAGTATTGCCCCGGATGATATACTCGTAAAATGAAAAAAACGGTTTTTACCTTGCTGATACTGCTCCTGTTTCCACTGAGCGCATGGTCAAACGAGAGCATCGGAGCGGCATTGAACATTGTAGAGGATTTCAGCAGGGAAGCAAACATATTAATGGAAAGCCGGGGCTTCCCGCCCCTGCCAGCCGATGAAAAAATCAAAACAACAGAGAACTTGAAGCAGATACGAATTACAGAAACCCCCGGAAAGGAACGGTCAGCGAAGGTCTATGGGGTTGTCAGCGCTTATACCGGCGGCGTAGTGGAGTCGGTCAGGAGCTTAAAGGGCAAGAGGGAAGATATTGAGGAGATAACAACCCGCCTTGAAAAACTGAAATCCGGTATGCTCGACGGTTTGAGAGGCTCACTTGTTGCTGAATCAGCCGAGAAAAAAGAGCCAAGACCTGTGCCATCGTTAGACCTGTCGCCGCATGACGAGCCGCCCGCAGCCCCTGGCAACGACAAGGAAGGGATACTGTTCAGATAGCTTCTATCCTTCGGTTGCCTCGAAGGCGTTCTTCACGAGCTCGAAGGCGAGCTTTCCGCCGTTTATCTCGATGCCTACGACATCAAACCTCAAATCTGAATCAAAAAGCCTGTTGCTCTCTATATAAAACTGTGACGTCAGGAGAATCTTCTTCTGTTTTTTAGCGTCCACGCTGGCAGTTGGCGCTCCGAAGCGGTCCGAGCCCCTTGTCTTAACCTCGATGAAAACGACCGTATGCCCGTCCCTGGCCACCAGGTCTATTTGTTCAAGTACCTTATAGCCCCTCGATTCGAGGAACCGGGCGGCTTCAATCTCGCCGCGCTTTCCAATGGCCGCCCTATCCATCGGACTTTCCCTTGAGGCCCGAGAACAGGTCCTTCATTACGCCCCTGAAAGTCTTCCTGTGCATAGGCGCGGCGCCATGCTCGTCTATGGCGTCCATGTGGTCACGGGTGCCGTAGCCCTTGTTCGAGGGGAAGTCGTACTCCGGGAAGCTGTGGTGGTAGGCATGCATTATGCTGTCCCTCGTCGTTTTGGCCACGATCGAGGCGGCCGCTATGGAGACGCTCAAAGCGTCCCCTGAGATAATAGGCCTCTGCTCGATGTCAGAATTAATCGGGAAAGTCCCGTCTACAAGGAGCATGTCGGGCTTAATGCCGAGCTTTTCGACCGCCCTTTCCATAGCGAGAAGAGAGGCCTTGTGGATATTTATCCGGTCTATCTCCTCAGGCCAGACCATTCCGATGCCGACGGCGCGGGCAACCCTGAACACTTCTTTTACGAGCTTTTCCCTTGATTTGGGCGAAAGGGCCTTTGAGTCCCTGAACCCTATGTCAATCGGAGGAGGAAATGGAAGAATAACAGCGGCGGCGACGACCGGCCCGGCCAAAGGCCCGCGGCCTGCCTCGTCAAGGCCTGCTACAGTGCAATAGCCTTTTGAATGTGCGTCCTTTTCGTAGGTGTCCATCTGATGGGGGTAAAAAAAAGGCCCGGCCTTTTCGGCCGGGCCTTTGTCGATTACCTCTTTACCTTTATCCTTGCTGCCTTGCCCTTAAGGTCGCGCAGGTAGTAGAGCTTCGCCCTTCTTACCTTGCCCTTTGTGAGCACCTTTATGGACTCGAGCGCCGGGGAGTTCACCGGGAATATCCTCTCGACGCCTACGCCGGAAGTGACCTTCCTCAGCGTGAAGGTGGCGCGCACTCCGCTGCCGCGCATCTTGATGACGGTGCCCTCGAAAGGCTGCACCCTCTCCTTTTCGCCTTCTTTTATCTTCACTCTTACATGAAGGGTGTCACCCGGATGGAAAACCGGCATGTCAGTCCTTATGAATTCTTTCTCGATATCCTGAATGATGCCCATATGCTGCCCTCCGCGAATTGATTGATCCTTTTTCAAAATAATAAACATGAATTATGCAGGAACCCGGCATGAATTGCAACAGAAAAATACTCAAAACAACATAAAAATTGAAGCGTTCAAGACAGGTCGTCCGCTACGGAAAAACCGCTTTAAAAGCCCTCAGACCTTGCCCCTTTTCAACTCTTCGATAAACGCCCTGTCCTCATCTGTAAGGTCTGCCAGAGGGATAAGGTCCGGCCTCTTCTGGAAAGTCCTTTTCAGGGCCTCGCGCCGGCGCCATTTCTCAATTGAGGCGTGGTTGCCGGAAAGCAGCACCTCAGGGACGGTCATGCCCCTGAACTCTTCGGGCCTCGTATACTGCGGGTACTCAAGGAGCCCGGCTGAAAAAGAGTCTGACTCGCTCGAGCCGGGCTCGCCGAGAACGCCCGGAACAAGCCTTGCCACGGCGTCCACTATGGCCAGTGCCGGTATCTCCCCGCCTGAAAGGACATAATCACCGACAGACACTTCCCGGTCGGCAAAAGCCCTTATGCGCTCGTCATAGCCCTCGTACCTGCCGCAGATTATGATAAGGGCTGGTAGAGAGGCAAACTCGGCTGCTGTCTTCTGTGTAAACCTCTCGCCCTGCGGCGTGGTCATTACAACCGTCGCGTCCGGCCTTCCGGCCTTCAGGGCCTCTATGGCCCGCGCCATAGGCTCGACCTTCATTACCATGCCGTGGCCGCCGCCGTAGGGGGAATCGTCGGTGGTCTTGTGCTTGTCGAGCGTGAAGTCCCTGAGATTATGGGCAGTTACCTGGATAATCCCTTTGACTATCGCCTTGCCTACTACGCTCTGCTTCAGGGGAGATGAGAAGAACTCAGGGAAAAGGGTCAGTATCTCGAATATCATTTTGAAGGAAACCGGGCATCCCTTTTAGTCAGGGAGAAGCCCCTCCATGAGACGGACCGTGATCTTCCTTTTTTCGGGCTCGATGCGGATGATCACGCTCTCTATGGCAGGGATGAGGACTTCGCCAAAAGGCCCTGAGGTCTCAAGGACGTCATTGCCCCCGGTGGAAAATACATTGTCCACCCGGCCTACGAGCTTCCCCTCTTCGGTGAAGACCTCCATGCCGACAAGGTCGGAATAGTAATACTCGCCTTCTCCGGCTTCAGGGACGGCAGACTTATGCACAAGTACTTCGTACCCTGACATTGCCTCGGCAGCGTTCCTGTCAGAGACGCCTTCGAAAAATACCAGGTATACGCCCTTGTGCATGCGGAAAGAGAGCACCTTGCGCTCTTCCGGCGCCGTGGCGCCTCTGGCGATATAGACCGTCCCCCATTGGATATCGTCAAGCGGCCCGTAAGGGGCGAGTTTCACCTCGCCCCTTATCCCGTGCGCGCCTGTCAGCTTGCCAATGGGGATTAGTTCCTCGTTACTCAATTATCTCCAGCACAGAGCGCTTTTTCAGCTTGGTGGAAGCCGCGGTAAGGATGGTCCTTATGGCCCGCGCAGTCCTGCCCTGCTTCTCTATTACTTTTCCCAGATCTTCTTTCGCCACAGACAACTCGATAACAGAAGTCTTCTCGCCAACGACTTCCATGACCCTTACTTCTTCCGGATGATCGACAAGAGCCTTCGCAATGATCTCGATTAGTTCCTTCATGCGATACCCCTCCGAACGGCCTGTTGTAGGTTCAGGGTGTCTGTATGTGGCCCTCCGCCGCGCCTGGAGAATCAGGCAGCCTTGGCAGCCTTCTTGAGAAGCTGCTTTACTGTATCAGTCGGTACCGCGCCCTGATTGAGCCAGAATGCTACCCTCTCACCCTTGAGGTCGACCGTAGCCGGCTCAGTCATGGGGTTGTAGGTGCCGATTACCTCGAGGAAGCTTCCGTCCCTCGGTGCTTCTGAATCAGCGACCACGATGCGATAAAAGGGCTTCTTTTTTCCGCCTTGTCTTGTAAGCCTGATCTTTACTGCCATTGTTCGGTGTTCCTCCGTCTGTATTGTTAAAAAAGTGTTTAGCTGTACTCTACTGTGAAAACTTCTGAAATAAGCCTTTTATGCCCCTGGGCCCGGCGCTCTTGAACTTCTTCATCATCTTGCGCATGTCGGCGTACTGCTTGATGAGCTTGTTCACATCCTGCACCTTGGTGCCGCTGCCCTTGGCTATCCTCTGACGCCTGCTGGCGTTGAGGATTGCGGGGTTATGTCTCTCAGGCCTGGTCATCGAATTTATGATGGCCTCGATCCTGGCGACTTCCTTCTCGTCTATCTGTATGTCCTTGGCCTTTTTTATGGCGTCGAACCCTGGCACCATCGACAGTATCGACTCTATGGAGCCGAGCTTCTTGATCTGCTGGAGCTGGTTTTTGAAGTCTTCAAGAGTAAACTCGTCTTTCTTGAGCTTCTTCTGGAGTTCCAGCGACTGCTTCTCGTCAAAAGCTCCCTGGGCCTTCTCGATGAGCGTCAATACGTCGCCCATGTCGAGTATCCTGCCCGCGAGCCTTCCCGGATGGAAGACCTCGAGGGCGTCTACCTTCTCGCCGGTGCCCACGAACTTTATGGGGCTGCCGGTAGTCATCCTCATGGACAGGGCCGCTCCGCCCCTTGCGTCTCCGTCGAATTTCGTGAGGACGACGCCGGTTATGCCGATTGACTCATTGAAGCCCTTGGCGGTATTGACCGCGTCCTGTCCGGTCATCGAGTCAGCGACGAACAGGACTTCACTCGGCCTCAGTATGTCCTTCATGCCCTTGAGCTGGTCCATGAGGGCGTCGTCTATGTGGAGCCTTCCGGCCGTATCGACCAGCAATATGTCATAGCCCTTGAGGGCCGCTATGCGAGCCGCCTCAGAGCATATCTCAGCGGGAGAAGTGTACCCTTCGCTGTCAAAACAGTCTACCTTTATCTCAGCCGCCAGTCTTTTGAGCTGCAGGACGGCCGCGAGCCTGAAAAGGTCGGCAGGGACTATGTACGGGTTCCTGCCCTTTTTCTTAAGGTGCAGCGCGAGCTTCGCGGTCGTGGTCGTCTTGCCGGAGCCCTGGAGGCCGACCATCATTATGACAGCGGGCTTGCCTTTTAGCTCGAG
>JACPGA010000150.1 GCA_016182705.1 Deltaproteobacteria bacterium | reverse complement strand
GCAGTTCTACTTCAGGACGACCGACGTCACCGGCATATCGAAGCTGCCCGAGGGCACTGAGATGGTAATGCCCGGCGACAACGTTAACATAGAAGTCGAGCTTATAAACCCGATAGCCATGGAAGAAGGCCTCAGGTTCGCCATCCGCGAGGGCGGCAGGACTGTAGGCGCGGGCGTCGTAACCAAGATAATAGCGTAACTTAACCGCGCGGGCCTTACGCCCGGCGGATTACGGATCAAAAGGTACGGAGTTTAAGGGTGGATAACCAGAAGATCAGAATCAGGCTTAAAGCATTCGACCACAGACTTCTTGACAAGTCGGTGAAGGAGATTGTTGATACTGCCAGGAGAACGGGCGCGACGATAAAGGGCCCTATCCCCCTGCCGACCAGGATCAACAGGTTCACCGTCCTGCGCTCCCCGCACGTGGACAAAAAGAGCCGCGAGCAGTTCGAGATCAGGACTCATAAGAGGCTGATGGACATCATGGAGCCGACCCAGAACACTGTGGACGCTCTCATGAAGCTCGACCTCCCGGCGGGAGTGGACGTGGAGATAAAGCTCGAGTAGTCTCCGTACGCCCGAGAGGCAGACATTTACATCCAAAATAAAGCATGCATGCACCCGCGAGGGGGCCAATGCGGCAAGGGTTAGGAAGATGATTGAAGGGATTGTCGGAAAGAAACTGGGTATGACCCACATATACTCCGCGGACGGGGCAATGGTCCCGGTCACGGTTGTAAAGACCGGCAACACGGTCGTGCAGAAGAAGACAGCCGAGAAGGACGGTTACGAAGCCGTACAGGTCGGTTTTCTCGAGAAAAAAGAGCACAGGGTGAACAGGGCCATGCAGGGCCATTTCAAAAAGGCCGGCGCTCCCTGCTTCTACCATCTCGTGGAGCTCAAGGCCACTGATCTCGCCTCTGTTCAGCCCGGGGCGGTAGTGAACGCGCCAGACGTCTTCAAGATAGGCGACTGGGTGGACGTGACCGGCACCTCTAAGGGAAAAGGCTTCATGGGTTCCATGAGAAGGCACAACTTCAGCGGCGGCGCCGAGTCTCACGGCTCGATGCACAACAGGGCCCCCGGCTCCATAGGTTCGAGCTCTGACCCTTCAAGGGTCTTCAAGGGCATGAAGATGGCAGGCCACATGGGACACGCCAGAGTGACCGTCCAGAACCTCAAAGTAGTAGGCATAAGGGCCGAGGAAAACGTCCTTCTCATAAAAGGAGCTGTTCCTGGACCGATAAACGGCATAGTCGTGATAAAAAAGGCAATAAAGAAGTAATAACCCCGTTTTTAGGGTTGAGAATATACTCGGGATTGTGTATATTTAGCGTTTAACTGAAACTTCAAGGAATCCGGTAATGAATGTAGAAGTATTGGACATCAACGGCACAAAGGTTTCTGAGATCGCTCTCAGCGAGGAGATCTTCGGCGGAGAAGTAAAAGAGCACCTCTTTTACGAAGTCGTCAAGATGCAGCTCGCTAACAGAAGGTCTGGCACCGCCTCGACCAAGACAAAAGGCGAGGTAAGCGGAGGAGGAATAAAGCCCTGGAAGCAGAAGGGCACCGGGCGCGCAAGGTCCGGCTCCATCAGGTCTCCGCTCTGGAGGCATGGCGGCACCGTATTCGGCCCGCACCCCAGGGACTACTCCTATAAACTTCCCAGGAAGGTCATGAAAGACGCCCTGAGGAACGCCTTGAAGCTCAGGGCCACCGAAGGGAAGATGATGGTGTTAGACTCCATCACCCTGGCCGAGCCCAAGACGAAGGCCGCTCTCGAACTCCTGAAGAGAACGAACCTGGTGAACGCCCTTATCGTTATAGAGGGTGAGAACAAGAACCTTGAACTCGCGGTGAGGAACCTGAAAGACTTCCAGGTCCAGAAGGTTGTCGGCCTCAATGTCTACGACATACTCAATTACGACAACCTGGTCATCACCAGGAGCGCATTAGAGAAAGTAGAGGCGATGGCGCAATGAAGAACCATTACGATGTGATAAAAGCCCCGGTCATAACCGAGAAGAGCACCATGGCCAGCACCCAGGGCAAGGTAGTTTTCTGGGTAGACCTGACCGCTACGAAGCAGGAAATCAAAGAAGCCGTCGAAACGGTCTTCAATGTGAAAGTCCTCGGCATAAACACCGAGCGCGTGGCCGGCAAGATGAAGAGGATGGGCAAGTACCAGGGGCAGAGACCGACCAGGAAGAAGGCTTACCTTACGCTTCGCGAAGGCGACAAGATCGAGATCTTTGAAGGCGTGTAGGCTATAAAACTTTCCAGAAGAGAAGAGAACGATTATGCCAGTAAAAAAGTATAACCCGACATCCCCTGCCTTAAGGCAGAAGACGACGATAGTCTTCGAAGGTCTCGCGAAAAAGCGCCCCGAAAAGGGCCTGACTGCGCCCATCAAGAAGACAGGCGGCAGAAACAACAACGGTCGCGTGACCAGCCGCTGGATAGGCGGCGGCCATAAGAGAATCTACAGGGTGATCGACTTCAAGAGGGACAAGATAGATATCCCGGCAAAGGTCGCTTCCCTGGAGTACGACCCGAACCGCAGCGCCAACCTCGCGCTTTTGAATTACGCTGACGGCGAGAAGAGGTACATACTCGCTCCTGTCAACCTCAATGTCGGGGATACGGTCATAGCTGGCCCCGGGGCTGACATCAAGCCCGGCAACGCTCTCCCGATCCGCTCCATACCGGTCGGCAGCTTTGTCCACAATGTCGAGTTGCGCAAGGGCAAGGGCGGCCAGCTCGTAAAGAGCGCCGGTTCATACGCCCAGCTCATGGCAAAAGAGGGCAACTATGCGACGCTGAAGCTCCCGTCCAGCGAGATGAGGTTTGTTCTTCAGGACTGTTATGCCACCGTTGGTCAGGTCGGCAATATCGACCATAAGAACGTAACCATAGGAAAGGCCGGAAGGAGCCGCTGGCTTGGCCGTAACCCGAGAGTCAGGGGCGTTGCCATGAACCCTGTGGACCATCCGCACGGCGGCGGCGAAGGCAAGAGCAAGGGCGGCAACCATCCTACGAACCCCTGGGGCGTACCCACTAAGGGCTATAAGACCAGAAGGCGTAAGTACACTGACAAGTATATAATTACCAGGAGGAAGTAGCGGTGCGTTCTTTAAAAAAGGGCCCGTTTGTAGACGAGCATCTCATGGAAAAGGTCAGGGCAGCCGGCGATTCCAGACAGAGAAAAGTAATAAAGACCTGGTCCAGGCGGTCGATGATCATACCTGAAATGGTCGGCTTCACGATGGCGGTCCATAACGGAAAGAAATTCGTTCCCGTGTTCGTTACCGAGAACATGGTGGGGCATAAGCTCGGTGAGTTTTCTCCGACCCGTACCTTCCACGGCCACCAGGGTATAAAAAAGGCCAAGGTGCCGGGCGCCAAGGGCTAAACCCGGCCTCGCAAGAAACGTCAAAGGAGCTGCAGCAAAATGGAAGCCAAGGCTATACTCAAATATTTAAAGACCTCACCGCAGAAGACGCGGCTTGTAATAGACCTTATAAGAGGCAAAAAGGTCGACGAGGCCATAACGATATTAACCTACAGCGAAAAGGCCGTAAGCCGTGAACTCGTGAAGCTCGTAAAGAGCGCTGTAGCTAACGCCGAGAACACCAAGAACCTGAACGTGGACAAGCTCTTCGTAAAGACCGCATTCGTCGATGGCGGCCCGGTCCTGAAGCGCACTCACTCGAAGGCAATGGGCAGGGGCGCCCTTATAAGGCGCAGGACGAGCCACGTAACAGTCGTCCTCGGCGAGAGATAAAAGACAAGGGCTAAAGACTTTAAAGCTTAGTTACGGAGGTCGATTTTTGGGTCAGAAGGTTCATCCAATAGGATTCAGGCTCGGCATCTCGAAGGGCTGGAACTCGAGATGGTACAGTGAGAAGGACTACGCGGCTTTTGTCCACGAGGACTTGAAGCTCAGGAAGTTCACCAAAAAGAAGCTTTTCCACGCTGGCATCTCCTCGATTGACATCGAGAGGACCGCTAACAAGGTCAAGGTCATAATCAGGACCGCGAGGCCCGGGATAGTGATCGGCAAACGCGGCTCCGAGATAGATGTTATGAAAAAGCAGCTCGCGCAGCTGACAGGCAAGGTTGTCGATCTCGAGAAGGGCCATGAAGAAGTCGGTCACCTCCTCTCTCAGGATGGGCGCCAAGGGAATAAAGATCATGTGCGCCGGCAGACTTGGCGGCGCCGAGATCGCCAGGAGCGAATGGTACAGAGAGGGAAGGGTTCCTCTTCATACGCTCAGGGCTGATATAGACTACGGCCAGGCAGAGGCTCTCACGACTTTCGGAATCATCGGCGTGAAAGTTCTGATATACAAGGGTGACGTTGTGACTCAAAGGGCTGTAGCCGATGACTCGGCTGCCGCACAGTAAGGGGAATTTTTGAGCCATGTTGATACCAAAAAAGGTTAAATTCAGAAAGCAGCAGAGGGGCAAAAGGCGCGGACTCGCACACAGGGGTTCTGACCTGGCCTTCGGCAACTACGGCCTCCAGGCAATCGAGTGCGGCTGGCTGTCCACCAGGCAGATCGAGGCCGCCAGGATCGCGATGACCCGTTTCATTAAAAGAGGCGGCAAAATCTGGATAAGGGTGTTCCCCGATAAGCCGGTCACCAAGAAGCCGGCCGAGACCAGGATGGGTAGCGGTAAGGGAGCCCCGGAAGACTGGGTATGCGTAATCAAGCCAGGCCGCATACTCTATGAGATGGAAGGCGTGACCGAGGCCATAGCCAGGGAAGCATTCAGGCTCGCGGCCCACAAGATATCACTTCCGACAAAGTTCATTAAAAGGGAAGCAATATGAAACCGGCAGAAATAAGGGATTTGACGCTCGAGGAGGCAAAAGGCAAGGCGACGGAGCTTACAAAAGAGCTCTTCAATCTGCGCATGCGCCATGCCACCAACCAGCTCGAGAACCCGCTTAAGCTCCGCTTGCTCAAGAGGGAGATCGCCAGGATAAAGACTGTTGTAGCCGAGAAGGAGAGGGTAAAGTAAGATGGCAGAGGCAAAGACACCACATAAAAAGACTCTCACTGGAAGCGTGCTCACGAGCGGCAAAATGGACAAGACTATCGTGGTCTCCATTGAGAGGCTCGCCAAGCACCCCTTCTACGGCAAATACGTCAAGAGGCGCGTGAAGTACATGGCGCACGACGAAAAGAACGAATGCGGCGCAGGCGATAAGGTCGTAATCGTAGAGACCCGTCCCCTCAGCAAGGCGCGTCCAACAAGCTCATCGCCACCATCGGCGACGTTATCGTAGTCAACGTCAAGGAAGCTGTCCACGACGGCAAGGTGAAAAAGGGCGAAGTAGCCAAGGCTGTCATAGTCCGCACCAGGAAGGAAACCAGGAGGCCGGACGGCTCCTATATAAAATTCGACGAGAATTCCTGCGTTATCATCAACAAGGATAACGAACCGGTCGGCACAAGGATCTTCGGCCCGGTGGCCAGGGAACTGCGCGCCAAGAAGTTCATGAAGATCGTATCGCTGGCGCCTGAAGTACTCTAAAATTTTCAGCAAAGGTTGAGTGAAATGGCATTGAAGATAAGGAAAGACGACCAGATAATGGTTGTGGCCGGCAAGGAAAAGGGCAAGACCGGCAAGGTTCTGAGGGTGGATCCCGAAAAGGAAAAGGTCTATGTTGAGAAGCTCAACATGATCAAGCGCCACCAGAAGCCCTCGGCGAAGTACAAGCACGGCGGCATAATCGAGAAAGAGGCCCCGATACACGTTTCCAACGTGATGATTCTGTGCGGCAAGTGCAAAGGCCCGGTCAGGACAGGCAAGGCGCTTGACGGCGACCGCAGGGTCAGGGTCTGCAAAAAGTGCGGTGAGGTACTCGATAAATGACTACGAGGCTTAAGGAAAAATTCACAAACGACGTTATTCCTGCGATGATGAAGGAGTTCAGCTACACCAGCGTCATGCAGGTTCCCAAGCTCGAGAAGATAACCCTGAACATAGGTCTCGGCGAAGCTGTAAAGGACGTAAAGCTCATTGACGCGGCTACCCGCGACCTTACGGCAGTAACCGGCCAGAAGCCGGTCGTGACCAAGGCGAAGAAGTCGATCGCGACCTTTAAACTGCGCGCTGGAATGCCGATAGGCTGCATGGTAACGCTGCGCGGGCCCAAGATGTTCGAATTCTTCGACCGCTTCGTTAGCTTCGCAGTCCCCAGGATCAGGGATTTCAAGGGCATGCCTGACAGGTCCTTCGATGGCAGGGGCAACTATACGATAGGCGTTAAAGAGCAGATAATTTTCCCCGAGATCGAGTATGACAAGATAGACAAGATCAGGGGCCTTAATATAACCATAAACACGACTGCTAAGACCGATGAAGAGGCGAAGGCGCTGTTGAAGCACCTTGGCATGCCCTTCAGAAGCTGAGCAAAGTATATCCGGAGGTAACAGTGGCTAAGAAGTCGCTCATCGCGAAGGCCAAGAGAAAGGCGAAGTTCAAGGTCAGGGAGTATAACCGCTGCCCGATCTGCGGCAGGTCGAGAGCCTATTACAGGAAGTTCGACATGTGCAGGCTCTGCATGAGGAAGATGGCCCTGAAGGGCGACCTCCCGGGTGTCGTTAAGGCCAGCTGGTAAAACATTAGATATTAACGGAGAAGCAAAAGATGTCAATGACTGATCCGATCGCGGACATGCTCACCAGAGTAAGAAACGCGGTCCAGGCGAAACAGAATGAGGTCATAATACCGGCCTCTACAGTGAAGCTCGATATCGCGAAGATCCTGAAAGAGGAAGGGTACGTTAAGGACTTTTCCACCTACAAGGATGGCGCAAGGGGCTTCATCAAGATACAACTCAAGTGGGGAGCCGCCAAGAGGACCACGATCACCAACATCAAGAGGGTGAGCAAGCCTGGCCTCAGAAAGTATGTCGGCAAGGAAGAGATACCCAAGGTTTTAAACGGCCTGGGCATCGCCATCGTCTCCACCTCCCAGGGCCTCATGACTGATAGGAAAGCCCGCGAGCTCGGAGTCGGCGGTGAGCTCATCTGCACAGTATATTAAGCGCGGTCCAGACGCTATTAACTGACCGAGAGGGATTCAGAAATGTCAAGGATAGGTAAACTCGCAATCGCAGTACCAGCCAGCGTGAAGGTAGCTTTCGAAGGCAACCTCATGAAGGTGTCCGGCCCGCAGGGCGCTCTCGAACTGCCGCTGCGCAGTGAAGTAAAGGTCGAGATGACGGACTCCCAGATACAGGTTACCAGGGTGGACGACACAAGGATCCCGAAGGCTTTGCACGGCCTCACCAGGACCCTTATAGCCAACATGATCAAGGGCGTGACCGAAGGCTTTCAGAAAAAGCTCGACATCGTCGGCGTAGGTTACAAGGCCGATGTACAGGGCAACCTTCTGAATCTTGCGCTCGGTTATTCGCACCCGGTCAAGTACGAGCTCCCACAGGGTATAAGCGCGACTGTTGAAAAGCAGACCTCGATCACGGTCAAGGGCGCCGACAAGCAGCTCGTAGGCAAGGTGGCCGCGGACATAAGAGCTTTCAGAAAGCCGGAGCCTTACAAGGGCAAGGGCATCAAGTACTCCGATGAGGTTATCAGGAGAAAGGCCGGAAAGGCCGGCAAGGCCGGAGGTAAATAAGGCAGATGAACGGAAGAGTAGAAAAGCTCAGCGGCTGGGAAAGAAGAAAAGAGCGCGTCAGGAAGAAGATAAAGGGCACGCCAGAGCGCCCCAGGCTCAATGTGCACAGGTCCAACAAGCACATGTACGCGCAGATAATAGACGACGTTTCCGGCAAGACGCTTGTGTCGGCCTCGACAAAGATCAAGGCGCTAGACGCCGCCAAGAAGGTCGGAGAGACCGTCGGCAAGCTCGCTCTCGAAAAGGGCATAGACAAGGTCGTGTTCGACAGGTCCGGCTATATCTACCACGGCAGGATAAAGGCCCTGGCAGACGGCGCGAGGGAAGCTGGCCTCAAGTTCTGATCTCTAACAGGCAGCAGTTAACATAATTCATCCGGTTTTGGGGTTACCTCCAAACAAGAATCAATAAGGGAGGCTTTTTTTGGAGAAGATAGACGTAAACGCCTTGGAGCTTAAGGATAAGCTCGTATACCTCAACAGGGTCGCCAAAGTTGTCAAGGGCGGCAAGAGGTTCAGCTTTAACTGTGTAGTGGTCGTCGGCGACGCCAAGGGTCACGTTGGTATAGGCCTCGGCAAGGCCAATGAAGTCCCTGAAGCCATAAGAAAGGCGATAGAGCAGGCCAAAAAGGCTCTGATCCGTGTCCCCATCGTAAAAGACGGCACCATTCCTTTCGAGGTTACTGGCGCTTACGGGGCAGGCAGGGTATTCCTGAGGCCCGCGTCCCCCGGTACCGGTATAATAGCCGGCGGCGCGGTGAGGGCGGTTGTCGAGTCAGTGGGCATAACAAATGTGCTCACCAAGTGCATCGGCACCAACAACCCCCACAACGTCGTAAAAGCCACGATGGATGCTCTGGCACAGCTCAGGAGCCCTGAGTATGTCGCGGAGATCAGGGGCAAGCAACTCGCAGAGGTAATATGATGGACAAGAAGATAAAGGTAACACTCAAAAGGCGTCCCGCTACCGAAAGGCTCAGGGTAATACTCCTCGGGATCGGGCTCAAGAAGACCAACTCCACAAAGGTCCTTTCAGATACCGCCTCGATAAGGGGCATGGTAGCCAAGGTATCCCACCTGGTAACGGTCGAAGAGGCGTAAGCGCCGTTTAATATTCTAACCTAGAAAAGAGCTTCAAGGGGATTATAGATGCTGGACAGACTTAAGGCGCCCAAGGGCGCAAACCAGAAAAAGACCAGGCGCGGCCGCGGCGAAGGCAGCGGCCTCGGCAAGACCTCCGGAAGGGGCGGCAAGGGCCAGACCGCGAGGAGCGGCGGCAACATAAAGCCCGGTTTCGAGGGCGGCCAGATGCCTTTGCAGAGGAAGCTCCCCAAGAGGGGCTTTACCAACATTTTCAGGACCGCCTATCAGGTCGTGAACATCGGCGCCATCGCCAAGGCTTTCAAGGCCGGCGAGACCGTTGATCCGGCTTCCATACTCGACAAGGGCCTCATCAAGAGGAAGATGCTCGTCAAGGTCCTCGGCGAAGGCGAAATCACAGTTGCCATAACGGTAAAGGCCAACAGCTTCAGCAAGTCCGCCATCGACAAGATAAAGGCGGCTGGCGGAGTGGCGGAGGTAATCTGAGTTGGCGGCACTCACTCCGAACATAAGCAAGGTCCCGGAGCTAAACCGTCGTATTCTTATAACGCTCGTGATGCTCGCGATCTTCCGGATCGGCGTTTTCATACCTACGCCCGGAATTGACAGCGAGGCCCTCGCAGGCTTTTTCAAGTCCGCGAGCGGCACGCTCCTTGACTTCGCGACGATGTTCACCGGAGGAGCGCTCGAGCGTTTCTCCGTTTTTGCGCTGGGCATAATGCCGTACAAGCTTCAGAAGGAAGGCGAGTCCGGAAGAAAAACGATAACGCAGTACACCAGGTACTCCACAATCGTCCTCAGCCTGGTTCAGGGCTTCATGATAGCCGTGGGCCTCGAATCGATGAGAGGGCCCGCTGGAGAGCCTATAGTCCTAAGCCCGGGCTGGGATTTCAGAATACTCACGATGATCACGCTCACTTCCGGGACCGCGTTTCTCATGTGGCTGGGTGAGCAGATTACCGAGAGGGGCGTCGGAAACGGCATATCTCTCATAATCTTCGTCGGAATCGTTGCAAATATGCCGTCGGCCATGTACAATACCGTGTTGCTCGTGCGGGCCGGCGAGATGAGCATTTTCGTCATATTCTTCCTTCTCGTGCTCATGGTCGCAGTTGTGGCCTTCATCGTCTTCATGGAGATGGGGCAGAGAAAGATCCCGATCCAGTACCCAAAGAGGGTGGTAGGCCGAAAAGTCATGGGCGGAGGCACCCAGCACCTGCCGCTGAAGGTCAATACCTCCGGCGTCATACCGCCGATATTCGCCTCGTCTATAATTGTTTTCCCGGCGACCGTCGCCAACTTCATTGACGTGCCGTACATGAAGTGGATTTCCAACAGTCTCATGCCCGACGGTTTGCTTTACAACCTGCTTTATGTTGTGTTAATAGTATTCTTTACCTTTTTCTATACCGCGATACAGTTCAACCCGAAGGACGTCGCGGAGAACCTTAAGAAGTACGGCGGCTTTGTGCCGGGTATCAGGCCGGGCGCGAACACGGCTGATTACCTGGATACCGTTCTCACAAGGCTTACTGTCTGGGGTGCCGCGTATCTCGCCGCTGTCTGCGTGCTGCCGTCTTTCCTTGTAGCCGAGTTCAACGCGCCATTCTACTTCGGCGGAACAGCGCTTCTTATCGTTGTCGGCGTCGGAATGGATACGGCTCAGCAGATAGAGTCGCATATGCTGGCCAGGAGCTACGAGGGGCTGCTTAAAAAAGGTAAAATAAAAGGTAGAGGCCTTTCATGAACATCATCCTTCTCGGGGCTCCGGGCGCAGGCAAAGGAACGCAGGGGAATATTCTTTCCGAAAAGTTCAGGATACCGCAGATATCTACCGGTGATATCCTGCGCGCTAATGTAAGGAGCAAGACGCAGCTAGGCCTCAAGGCAAAAGAGTACATGGATAAAGGGGCCCTGGTGCCCGATGATATAGTCGTAGGAATGGTCGTTGACCGTATAAATGAGGAGGATGCCAAGTCCGGGTTTATCCTCGACGGTTTTCCGAGGAACATAAACCAGGCCGAGGTCCTTGAAAAGACTCTTACCTCGATGGGAAAATCCATCGGTTCGGTAATAGGCATAGAGGTTGACAGGAAAGAGCTTGTAAGGCGTCTTTCCGGGCGCAGGGTGTGCAGGAAGTGCGGCGCGAGCTACCACACCATATTTAATCCTCCGCTCAATATCGGGATGTGCGACAAGTGCGGCTCCGAGATATACCAGAGGGACGACGACAAAGAGGAGACCATTGAGGCAAGGCTCAAGGTCTATGAGCAGGAGACCTTCCCTCTCGTGGAGTATTACTCCAGAAAAGGCCTGTACAGGGCAGTAGACGGCAAAGGCTCGGTCGATCAGATAACCATGACCATCGTGGGGGCAATTGAAGGAAGCGATAATCCTAAAGTCTCCTGATGAAATAGAGACCATGCGCAGGGCAGGCAGCGTAGTTGCCGAAGTCCTCGAGGTCCTAAAAGGAAATGTCAGGCCGGGCGCAACAACCCTGGACCTTGAAAAGATAGCCGAAGAAGAGACGAAAAAAAGAAAGGCCTCGCCTGCCTTCAAGGGATACAAGGGTTACCCTTTTTGCCTGTGCGCATCGGTAAACAACGAGGTCGTGCACGGGATGCCCTCCAGGAAGGTCCTTAAAGAAGGCGACATCCTCAGTATTGACTACGGCGCGTTTGTAGAGGGGTTTTATGGCGACGCAGCCATAACCGTACCCGTGGGCAAGGTCTCGGAAGAGGCCGCGAGGGTCTCATGTAGAGCCGCAGGGTTTTTCAGTAGTAAGGGAGCTTGTGGGCCACGGCATTGGACGCGAACTTCACGAGCCTCCCCAGGTTCCCAACTTCGGGATACCCGGAAGGGGAGCAAAGCTCAAGGCAGGGATGGTTCTTGCAATCGAGCCGATGATAAATTCAGGCGGCTGGGCCGTAAAGATACTTGAGGACGGCTGGACGGCCGTCACCGCTGACGGTAAACTTTCTGCACACTTCGAGCACACTGTAGCGATAACCCCGGACGGGCCTCGCGTGCTCACGATGATATAATCTCAAAAAGGAACGGAATGGCAAAGGAAGAGGCGATACAGGTTGAAGGAACGGTAATAGAGACTTTGCCGAATGCCATGTTCAGGGTAGAGCTCGAGAACGGACACAAAGTTCTGGCCCACGTGTCAGGCAAGATGAGGATGCATTTCATAAAGATACTCCCCGGGGACAAGGTCACGATTGAGCTTTCACCCTATGACCTTACCAGGGGCAGGATAACATACAGGGCAAAGTAAGAATTATTGAAACGATTCGAAGGGGAATGAGATGAAGGTAAGGAGCTCGGTAAAAAAGATCTGCACCAAATGCAAGATCGTCAAGAGAAGCGGCGTGGTAAGGGTAGTTTGCGAAAACCCCAAGCACAAGCAGAGGCAGGGATAATACAAGGCCAAGGCCTTTCGTCAGCATAGTAAAAGGAGGAATCAAGTTGGCTAGGATCGCAGGTGTAGACCTTAATAAAAACAAGAGGATCGACGTGGCCCTCACCAAGATATTCGGCATAGGCCAGGCCTCTGCCAAGAAGATACTTGGAATG
>JACPGA010000142.1 GCA_016182705.1 Deltaproteobacteria bacterium | reverse complement strand
TCTTATGTACCCGTCGGTTGAAAAGTCAACGGTCCTGCCGCGCTTGGCATTCAGGAACTCGAGTATCTGGGCCTCCTTGACCTCCGCTATAGTCCTGAGGTTCCTGAGGGCGTTCGACTCTATTCGCGCCCTGGCGTCCTCAAAAAGAAGGATGCCTATGAAAGCAGCCGGTATTATGGAAAATATGAGGAGGATTATGATGAGCCTTGTCTTTATTTTCATCAGAAAGCCCTGGAAAGCAATATGAGGCCGGCGCCAAGGAGCTCGAAAAGAATGGCGGTAACGAGAGCCATGCCAGTACTGACGCCGGGCCAGGAAAAGAACAGGTACTCGATCCCAAGAATGTAGCCTGAAAGCGCGAGCACGCCTGTAGCGGTGATGAACACCCCGGAAAAAAACAGATGATGCTTTTGCCCTCTGTACCTGAACAGGGAACCAATGCCCACGGCCGCGAAAACGATGAAGTCGGCCATTGTCACCAGTGAGGGCCTGCCTGGCACTGTTGTTTTGACGGCAGCTGCCTCTTCCTCGACGAACAGGTCTTCGATGCCTGTTTTAAGGTCGAACAAAGACGAAGCCAGCAATGTCGCCATTATGAGCATTACCATGAGAGTCGTGACCGGGATGATGGCCTGGGCAACGGAGGCGCGCCCTCGCGCGCTCTCGGCGATGTAAAAGAGAGTAATGCCGCTCAGAAAAAACGATACGGCAGTCGTGAACTTCATGGTGACCATCGAAGGCAGCACGCTCTTCAGGGCCTGGACGCCAAAAAACCAGCCGAGCATCTCTACGAGCCCGCTGACAGCGACAGCCACGGCAATTATCCTGACGGCCTTTATCCTGTCCATGTCCCACCCATACACTAAGGAAACAGCATTCGGGCCAGCTTGTCAAAGACGGCCCTGAAATCAAAAAACCCGCCTGCCGGCGGGTTTTTTAAATCGGGATAAAAAGAAACTAATGCTCTTTCAACTGTCTTTTTATTGTCTTCAATTTATCCCTGAATTCTCTTGTGGCAACCGCGGCGTCCTCGGGGTTTGAAAGAACCGTGGGTTTAATGAGTATGACAAGCTCAGTCTTGCTCCTCGAGTTCGTGCTTGCCTTGAACAGGTTGCCTATTATCGGGACCTTGCTGAAAAAGGGGATGCCGTTCGATGAATTATCGAACCTCTCCTGTATGAGGCCGCCTATGACGAGCGTCTCTTTGTCCCTGGCCACCACTGACGTCTCAGCCTCCCTCTTGGCAAAGGAAGGATAAGTAGCGTTGCCTATGGTCCGGTCCGTGGACTTGTCGCTGACTTCCTGCCTTATGCTCATCGCGACCATGCCCGCGTCGGTAATATGCGGCACTACCGTGAGTATGACGCCGGTTTTTCTGTACTCTATATTCTGGATTATGCCGGAAGTCCCTGTGACAGCCGTCTGCGAGGACTGGGTCGATACCGGCTCGTCGCTGCCCACGCTTATGGAAGCCTTTTCATAATTTTTTACGACAATATGCGGATTGCTCAGGATATCGACCTTGCCGTCGGTTGCCAAAGCCTGTATTGCCGCGAAAAATCTGCTTGAATCGGTGGCGAAAACCGTCAACCCCGCAGGCGCGGCTGAGCCTATAGGCGAGGAGATAGCCGCCCCGGGGTTCGAGATCACGCTGGAAAACAGGCCGGTGTTCTGCTGGATATTGAAATTTCCCGAAAGGATCGACCACTGTATACCGAACCTGGTGGACTCGTCGAGCTTGACCTCTGCTATGAGAGCGTCAATCAGGACCTGTCTGGGCGGCCTGTCGAGCTCTTTTAAAATCTCAAGAACGCTCAGGTACTCGCCCTGTGACGATTTCAGGACGAGCGCGTTGGCAGGCTCGTATATGTAGATATTCAAGCCATCGTTGGATGACGCAACGCTTTTTGATACAGCCTGGGCCTCCGCGCCTGTGTGCGGCTGGCCTGCCGCGCTCGATGCCGTAGCCACGGCGACTGACTTCTTCCCTTCGTAGACCTGCTCCAGAAGGCTTTTAAGGTTCGAGGCCTTGTCGTTTTTCACATAATAAATGTGAAGGGACGAAGACTCAGAAGATGAAGGCACATCAAGGCTTTCTATCCATCTGGAGACCGACTCCCTCGGTCCGCCGGGCGCTGATATGATGACGAGGCTGTTAAGCCGTTCAATGGGAACGACCATGAGCTGGGTAGAATCTTTTCCCATGCCGAGAGCGCCCAGAACGTCGGTCAGCTCCCTGTGCATCGTCTTCACGTCCACGTTCTTCAAAGGAATCAGGGACACGTCAAAACGCTCAAAGGCGTCAACATCGAGAAGGCGTATAAGCTCCAGGTGATTTTTTACGTTCGGGGCTGTATCGGTGATGATGACCGTATTCGACTTGGGTACGGCAGTTACATTCCCGGCGGCCGACACCATTGGCTTCAGGACCGTAATGAGGTCATTGGCTGATATGAACTCGACAGGCACGACAAGGCTAGTCATCCCTTCCGCCGGGCCCGGGTTGCCTTTGCCGGATTCATCAGCAGCCGATATCGAATACTGCCTCGCGTTGGCCGCAGGCACTATCTTGTAATACTGGCCCGAGCGCACCGCGGCGAGCCCGTTGACCTCTAGGAGAGATTCGAATATGCCGAACACGTCCTCCCTGGGCACTGGACGCGCTGTCTGCACTGACAGACGCGCGTTAACGCCCGGTGCGAGTATGAAGTTTTTGCCGGTAAGCTCCCCTATCGTGCGCAGGACATCCCTTATCCCGGCCTCGTTGAAGTTCAGTACCGCGGTGCCGGGCTCGGCCCTCAAGCCGTCGTATCTGCTTGCTGCCCTTGGCGGGGCTGAAAAAACCGGAGGGCCTGGCAGGACCTCAACATTGTGCGGCTCAGCCTGCGGCGCTATGTCCTCTTCCTCGACGACGGGAACGGCCTCCATATCGGCAAGGCCGTCTGCTTCTTCGGAAAAAGAACTGCCTGGAGCCGCAAACAGGATAAGCGAGGCGAACAATACAGCTGCGGACTTTACAAAAGGCTCAAAAGTCATTCCAAACTCCCCTCATCTGCTGCCTGTGTTCTGCCTGTACGGCGCTCTCTGAAATGGCGATTGGGGCCTCGGGACCAGCGCTGGAGGTATATCAGAAGGCGCTCCGCTCTGTACCGCTATATTCTGCCTTGCCTGTGGAAACCCGGAAGCGTTCTGAAAACCTCCCTGCCCTGAGTTCATATAAACCTTCAGGACTTCATCATCCCTTTTCAAAACAACGCTTTCACCCAGAATATCGGTTATTACAAAACCCTCTATCTCATCACCGACCCTGTATCTGCCCGAGCCGGACGGAGCGCTTTGCAGGCTCATAAGCGCCTCGCTGCCTGAGTCAAGAAGTATCGTTCCTGAAAGGGTCAGCCTCGGGGGCGGGCTCTTTGGCGGAGGCAATACCACGACAGGGGCCGGAGGCGGCTTGGGAACGGCCTTTGGCGGCCTGGGTTTATTCCTCGAAGGCCTGAACAGGTCTTTTTCGACTATGACGCCCAAAGACCCTTCCCTGTGGCCTGCCTTGGCGAAAGCGACAGGCTCTGAGAAGAACGCCAGCGCGAAAAAAAAGGCAAATCCCGTGACTATTGATTTCAGCCAGCCCTGGGCCATCGCGGACTTATTCTCCGTTTGGTAAAGGCTTTTTCATCGCGCCCTCGACGACCATTGAAACATCAAGCCTTCCGGGGTCGGAGGCTCCCCTGGATTTTATCTTCACGCCTTTCATGCCCATTAATACCGGAGAAGAGTGCATGTCGGAGAGAAGCTCTTTTAACTGCTGGACATCAGCCCTAAACTGAAATTCCATCGGTATCCTCAGGTAACTGCCCTGTTTCACCGCCGGGAGCGCGCGCCCTGAAGCGACCACTATGCCGCCGCGCGCAGAGCAGGCCCTGAAGGCCTCCTGAAGAACGGCCACCCCAGCGTCAGGTTTATTCCCGGCAATAAGCCTTTTTTCTGCTTCCATCAGTTTAATCTCTCCGTCCGCCTTGAGCTTTTGCAATTCTCCGAGCCTTGCGGTCAAAGACGAGTAGGCAGCAAG
>JACPGA010000141.1 GCA_016182705.1 Deltaproteobacteria bacterium | reverse complement strand
TGAAAAGGCCCTCATTGGGTTAAGGCATTGCGTCAAGCTTGGGCTTATTACGGGCCTTCGCTTCACGATGAACAAAAGGAACATCAGCGAGCTGCCTTTTATCTTCGACCTCATCGAATCAGAGGGCGTCCAAAGGGGGTACTTCGCCCACCTCGTCTACTCGGGCAGGGGCGGGCGTTTTTCCAGCGAAGACCTCGACCACAACCAGACACGGGCGGCAATTGACTATATCTTCGAGCGCTCTGGCGACTTCGTCAAAAAGGGCCTGGACAAAGACATCGTGACCGGCAGCAACGACGCGGACGGCGTTTATCTTTACCTGAAGCTCAAGGGAAAAGACCCTGTAAAGGCCGGGCGAGTTCGCGCGCTCCTCGAAAGCAGGGGCGGCAATTCCTCAGGAATAAGCCTCGCCAATATTGACAACACGGGAGAAGTCCACCCTGACCAGTTCTGGACTTCCCACTCGTTCGGGAATGTAAAGGAACGGCCTTTTGGCGAAATATGGACAGACACATCAAACCCGCTCCTGAAGGCGCTCAGAAACAGGAATGGACTCGTAAAGGGGAGATGTTCGAGGTGCGCTCATTTTTCCATGTGCTCAGGCAGCTACAGGGCAAGGGCCGAGTTCGCTACAGGCGACCCCTGGGCTGAAGACCCGGCCTGCTATCTTACTGAAAAAGAGCTCGGCATTGATTAAAGGCTACCTTTAAAATTGCTCTTTTTCCTGACCTTAAGCGTCAGGGCTTCAGAAAAAAATATCTAATTTTTTGAGGCAGCCTAAATACCATCCGGAGGTCTCGATGATACGCCTGCTTCCCGCGATTCTCATTCTTATTGTTACCGTTTTTCACGCGCACGCCCTGGAGCCGAAAAAGACTTACGGCACCGCCTCTCTCATGGTAGTAGTCGAAAGGGAACGCGGGAGCGTCGCTGTCTTCGATTCGATAAGGCACGAGCTGCTGGGCCGGGTTGAAGGGCTCGGCAACCTGAGGCACGCGACAATGGTCTTTTCAAGAGACGCGCGGTACGCCTATGTAATCGCCAGGGACGGAGTCGTAAGCAAGATCGACCTCATAAGCATGGCTGTCGAAGCCAAGGCAAAAGCAGGGGAGAACTCCATCGGCATCGCCATATCGAGGGATAACAAATTCATCATGGTCTGCAATTACGAGCCCGGGGGCGTTACTATCCTCGACTCGGACACACTCAAGACCGTCAAGGAGATACCAGCTGTAATAAAGGAATTTCCCGACGGGACAAAACTCAGGTCCCGCACTGTCGGCCCTCTGGATACGGCTGACAACCTCATGATATTCGGCCTCATGGAGGGAGGCGCCGTATGGGTGGTAGACATGAGGCAAGAGGGCTTTCCCGTGATAAAAAAATTCGAGGACGTGGGAGACACCCCTTACGACCAGCTCATAACGCCTGACGGCAGGCACTACCTTGTCGGACTTCTCAATTCCGACTGGATGGGCCTTCTTGACACATGGAAGCTCGACAGTATGAAAAAAATAGATGTACGCGAAAGAAGGGCCGGGCTCAAGGCCGAAGGCGAAAAAGCTCCGCTCTACCATATACCGCATCTTGAATCATGGGGCATAGCGAACGGGCTCGCCTTTGTTCCGGCCTTCGCCGAAAAAAGGGTCATTGTCTATGACATGAAGGACTGGTCTGTCGTCAAATCCATCCCGGTGGCGGGCACTCCACTTTTCGTTGTCGCCAGGCCCGGAGGCCGCGAGGTCTGGGTAGATAACGTCGGCGCTCCCGGAAGCCCTGAAGAGAGGACGATAGACGTAATCAGCGTCGAGACCCTGAGCGTGAAAAAGTCGATAGACGCGGGGAAGGGCGCGCTTGACCCGCAATTCACGCCCAAGGGCGAAGCCGTGTACATATCAATACGCGAGGAAGATAAAGTGGCTGTCTACGACACCGACACTTTCAAGCTCCTGAAAGAGTTCCCTGTCCATAAGCCTTCCGGTATATTCTCGTCGGACAGGGCCTCGAAGTGCGGCCTCTGAACTTCAAATTAATTGCCGGGGATGTTAGAATAAAAAGATGGCAAACTGCTTCCATTGCAAAAAAGAGTTAGATGCGAGCCAGAGGCCCGGCAGGGGAGAGATCTGCCCCAAGTGCGGCTCAGATGTTAAGGTATGCCTCAACTGCAGCTTCTACGACAGGGGCGCGTACAACCAGTGCCGCGAGCCTTCGGCTGAAAGGGTAGTGGATAAAGACAGGGCCAACTTCTGCGAGTTCTTCGAGTTCGGGGCAGGGGCGCAGGCGGGAGAGGACGAAGACCCGCTGAAGAAGCTGCGGGAGCTTTTCAAATCGTAGTAAACATGCGTTTGGTGGGCGCAGCCCACCCTACAAATCTAAAAATTATACCCCCTCTCCCCAGCCCTCTCCCACAAGGGGAGAGGGCGTATTTGCCTTTTTGTTTTTGTCTTTAACACATACCCCGTAACAGGGCGGAGCGAGCCTGGGGGAGAAAGGGCGAATCTCGCCGAGGCGCGGGAGCGTAGCGACCTCAAAGGAAAGGGTTCGCGGATGAGGGATGAGATAAGCGAGTAGAGCCTCGTTATAAAGGCGGTGACAGCCGTGTTACACGGTCTTTTGGCAAGACTGCCTGAAATCCCTATAATCCCCCTCACTCCCCTTAAAAAAAAACGGAAGATCAACGGGACACCCTTCTAACAT
>JACPGA010000140.1 GCA_016182705.1 Deltaproteobacteria bacterium | reverse complement strand
GAGATGACTGTCACGAATAACGGCAATTCCGCGCTCGTCAATATCGCGCCGTCGCTCCTTACCGGCTGCGCCGGAGGAGCCACGGAGACCTTCGTCTCCGGTCCGGCTCCGCCTATGATCCCGTCCCTGTCAAAGGGCGGCTCAGGCGTGTTCTCGTGGACCTACAGGATAACAGGCGCGGTCGGCCAGACGTACTGCCTCACCGGCTCCGCCACGGCGAACGGCCCTGTCATAACGAACACTACTCAGACGAACAGTGGGCAGATATCTGTCTATTCGGTGACGACAGCCCCTTCGGTTGTATCGAGCGGAGCGGCAAACGTCACGATAAACTGGAACGTATACAACGGCGGCGGATGCGACTTGATGTCAATTTCAATAGCCATACCGTCCACTGCATGGGCCTGCTCGTCCGTGACCCCTCCAACTGGCTGGCAGGCTGGTTGCGACGCTTCGCTTGTCACCTTCACCAGCACAAGCAACAGTTACGAACTGGCTCCAGGAGAGACAGGCACTTTTTCCATAAGCTTCAGCTCGGTTGAAACAGTCACCGGAGACAAGACCGTTGCTTTTCCAGTGTCGGTAATCCCGAGAGGGTGCGGCGGAGAGACGGTCACGCTCGGCAGCTATATAACTGTCACGGCAAACAGCATGGTTTTAAGCCATACGCCTGCCGGGCCGCTGTACGCCGACGGAAGTTCCTATTACGAGATGACGGCTACGCTTACCTCAGGAGGCGCGCCGCTGGCCGGTAAGACCGTGACGTTCTCAACCACAAGCGGGAGCCTGTCCGCATCGTCAGCCATGACAGATATAAACGGACAGGCGAAAGTACAGCTTATCTCGCCGGTCAGCACGTCGAATACCTCTTCCACTGTTACAGCGGAATACCTGGAAGCCCAGGACACCGGCATGGTGAACTTTCTCGGCTGGGCCAAACCCAATATCCAGTACTGGGGAGGGCTTTCACCAGCGGCCGTACAATGCGGAAGCGTGTCCTCCTTTACCATGCAGCTCAAGAACATCGCCTCGACTTCGATGACCCTCGGGCCCGGAAGCTACTTTTCTTTCAATGATTCAGCTTCAGGCGGGTCGTCAGTATTCCAGGCGTATATCGACTCCCCTGTAACGATATCGCCTGGCGCGACTTTACCCGTGTCCTTCGGGTCGCCGACGAATGCCGGCGGAGGGGGAGGGATTCTGCTCGCCTCAAGCTTTATGGCCGGGGTGTATGAGCCTGCCGCCAACTCGACGCCGCCGCCCGCGAGCGGGCTTTTTTTAACCGACGGCGGCACAAATGACCAGTACAGGACGGTTTCCGACAGCGTGACAACTGGCGGCAGCTGTGGAACTGTAAGGGTCAGAATCATAGACTGGCAAGAGATGAGGTGAAAACCAGAATTTTGTTTGAATAGCATTAAAAATAGAATATAATACGGCTATTTACAAAGAAGCCGCTGAGGGCGCAGCGAAGCACCCGTTTCGCTGTTCCGGACGGAACTCCTTTCGGGAGACTCATGTACGAAAGATTCTTTTTTTTAAAAGAAAAACCCTTTCATATAACCCCGGACCCGAGGTTCCTCTATCTCGGCAGGAAACACGGCGAGGCGATCGATCTCCTTTCCTATGGAATAAACGAAAGGAAAGGCTTCATACTCCTCACGGGCGAGGTTGGAACCGGAAAAACGACCCTTTGCCGCGCGCTTCTTGACAAGCTCCCGCGGGGCACTGAGAGCGCCCTCATCCTGAACCCCATGCTCTCTGATATCGAGCTCCTCTCCACGATAGTAGCTGATTTCGGCCTGAAGCCTTCGGGCAATGCTCCGCGCGACCATATCGATTGCCTCCACAACTTTCTCCTTGAACGCTACGCCTCTGGCGGCAATGCCGTTGTCATAATCGACGAGGCCCAGCACCTGAACCAGGCTGCTCTTGAGATGGTAAGGCTTCTATCGAACCTCGAGACCGAGCGCGAAAAGCTCATCCAGATAGTCCTTGTGGGCCAGCCTGAGCTCAGGGAAAAGCTCAAGTTAAACCAGCTCCGCCAGCTGAACCAGCGGGTCATAATCCGATACCACCTCGACCCTCTCGACCTGGGCGAGACAGCCGCGTATATCGGGAACAGGCTTGAGGTCGCCGGCAGCGCGGGCTCGGTTGAGTTTACCCCGGACGCGTTGAGCGCTATACACAGGGGCTCAGGCGGGATACCGAGGATGATAAACATAGTCTGCGACCGCGCGCTTACGGCCGCCTATATATCTTCAAAACGCCTCATAGATAAAAAAGTTACCGGGCTTGCCATCTCAGAGCTCGAATCAGAAGGCTACATCGCTGGCAGGTCAACGGACATACTCGCGTATCTCGAATACACGCCCCATATCGCCGCTTCAATGTTCCTTCTGGCCCTGCTGGCCGGTATATTCTGGGGGCCTTTTATCCTTGGCCTCGGCGCCGGACATTAGGAGTGTGCAGTTAAATGAGTCTAATCCACCAGGCCCTGAAAAAGCTTGAAGGCGCAAAGCACCCGGCCGCCGCAAGCGAGTATTCATTTAAAAAGCCGGGTATAAGGGCGCTGAGGCCGTTTGTCCTGCCCGTTCTTGTTCTCTTGTCCGTCATATCAGCGTACTTCCTGTATACTGGCGCTTCAAAAAATAATATAGAGTCAAAAGTTCCGGCGGTTGCCGTACAGAATCCTTCGCAGGCGGGCGAGGCCGCGATGCCAATGCCAGCCCTGCAAATGCCGGCGGACTTCAACTCTCAGGCAATGGAAGAATACCGCGCGGGCAGGTTTGAAAAGGCTGCTGCCCTTTTTGCAAAGACCGCCGGGTCCATGCCAGTTTCAGCCTCCGCCTTCAGCAACCAGGGGCTTGCGGCCATGAGGCTCGGGAAAAAGAGCGAGGCAGAAGCCGCCTTTAAAAAGGCCCTCGAGCTTGACGCTTCCCATCCTCAGGCCCTGAACAATTACGCTTCCCTCATGGCTGAAGCCGGGAAGACAGCTAAAGCGAAAGCCATGCTGGAAAAAGCCATAAAAACAGACCCGTCCTATGCGGACGCGCATTTCAACCTGGCGGTCCTGCTGGAAAAAAAGGGCGACCTTACCGGCGCTCTGGCAGGCTATGAAGAGTTCATACGGCTTGAGCCCTCGGACAGCGCCGCCGCCCAGGTCAGAAGGAAGCTCATGGAGCTGCGCTCGATGATTATAATAAAACAGGCAGGGGGCCGTTAATGTTCGGCCGCGGCGTGTATACAGGCATTGACCTCGGGGCATGGTCTTTGAAGGCAGTTTCCATCGCAGGGAGCAAGGGGGCGTACTCGCTCAAGGCAGCCGCTTACCTCAAACTCCCCCAGGAAGCCAGGGCAGGGGAGGCGTCCGCAGCCTTCGTGTCGGGTTTCCTCAAGGCCAACTCCATTCCAACTTCAAGGGCAGCGGTGCTTATGACCGGGCATTCGCTCATGTTCCGCCACTTCTATCTGCCGCCCATGCCTGACAAGGACCTCAAAGAGGCTGTCAAATGGGAGATACGAAAGGAAGTGGCCATACCGCCGGCTGACCTTGTGTCCGATTTCGTGACCACCGACGGCGAGCCCAGGCCTGACGGCAAGCTGTCGATTACTGCTTTTGCAGGAGTGCGTAAGGAAATAGATTCGATGATGTCCTTTTATAAAGACGCCGGAGTCGAGGTGAGAGTGATAGAAGTAACCCCGACATCCCTTCTTGCCTCTTTTTGCCTGAACAATGACGCGGCAAAAGACGAAAACCATGCCATGCTCGATATCGGGGAGACAAAGAGCACGCTTGCCATCATAAGGAACCGGAGCCTTGCCTTTGCCCGCGAGATAGCTATAGGCGGACAGGATTTTACCCGAGCCGCGGCCACGCACCTGAATAAGAGTTCGGATGAAGCGGAAGAATACAAGCGTGTGGCTGGGCCTGATGAGGCGCGCAAGGCGTTCCTGAAGCCGTGTGAAAGGCTCGCCGCTGAACTGCACAGGTCTTTTGATTACTTCCAGGCTCAGTTCAGGGAAGGGGGCGTTGCCCGGCTGTACCTTTCCGGCGGGTCGGCCCAGCTGAAGGGGCTCGACTCGTTCATAAGCGATACGACCGGCATACCGGTGTTCGTTGACGACCCAATTAGAAAACTCAAAGTAACGGGCGAGGGCCTGGGCGCTCTCGCTCCTTGTTTTTCAACCGCTGTCGGCCTGGCGTTAAGGGCGGCCGGGGGGCCATGAAGAACGGCATAAACCTCATACCTGACGAGATCAAACGCGCGCGCCTCATAAAAAAAGCGCGTACCGGGCTCATCGCTACAGGCATTGTCTATGTGGCTGTCCTCGGCCTTGTCTTCGCGGCGCAGAGGATGGAGATAACTGACAAGAAAGCGGCCCTTTCGGCAGTCGAGGCAAAGCGGGACTCTCTTCTTTCGAGCGGTACACGCCAGGCGGACCTCGGCAGAAAACTCGCGGACATAAGGCGGGCGGAAGCCGAACTTACG
>JACPGA010000139.1 GCA_016182705.1 Deltaproteobacteria bacterium | reverse complement strand
AGGAGAAAGGCGGATATATCCCTTGCCTTCTCCTTGAGAGCCGGGTCGTCCATGGGGATGGGCGGCGGCATGGCGATGGCCCCGTCTGTTTTGGTCTCTTCGGCAAAGGCCTTGTTCCTTATCTGCCCGCCCGCCGTGTAGTACGAGGTAAGCAGGTGGTATATGTAGGCCGCGCCTTCATCACCCCGACCCCTTGCGGCTGCCATGAGGCTCAAGTCCGGCGGAGCCACGCCAAAGGCCGCTTCCGCGGTCTGAGCGTCCATCGCCGGAGGGATACCGGTTTTGGCGTCCTCGCCCCTGTAGTATTTGAGGCCGTGGCAGGCAACGCAGTACTGGGTATACAGGGCACGGCCCCGCTCGACAGATTCCGGGGTGAGCTGTATTCCTGCGCCATCTTCAGCAAATGCTGGAGAAGCAACAGCCAGCAGTATAATGAATATTATCTTAAGCAAGCTGGTCTCCCTTTGGAAGCTCTCTGTCAGTCGGGAGCTTCGGTTTTTCGAGATAGGGCAGCACCGGAAGGAGCGCGAAGAAAAGAAAGTAGATTATCGTAAGAATAACGCCCAGGTTCGCCATCTTCAAACCCACGAAAGATGTGGCGTCAGGCGCGTTCATGCCTACATACCCAAGCAATATGAAGTCGATGAAAAAGACCCAGATGAGTATTTTTTTAATCGGCCTGTACCTTGTGCTTTTGACCGCCGAGCGGTCTATATAGGGCAGCAGGAACAGGATGAATATCGACCCTCCCATGGCTATTGCCCCGCCCAGCTTGTCGGGTATCGAGCGCAAAATAGCGTAGAAGGACAGGAAGTACCATTCAGGGACTATGTGGAGCGGCGTCTTCAGCGGGTTGGCAGGCTCGTTGTTGACAGGCTCTATGAAGGCGTCGGGCCAGAAGAAGATGAAGTAGAAAAAGACGGTCAAGGCAAGCGCTATGAACCACGCGTCTTTTGTTATGAAATAAGGCGAAAACGGGACCATGGCAGGCCCTTTTTTGTCGTACTCTATGCCGTCCGGGTTGTTCGAGCCGACACGGTGAAGGGCGGAAAGGTGCATTATGACGAGAAGGCCTATTATGGCAAACGGGAAAATGGTCGTGTGGAAAGAGTAGAACCTCGTGAGGGTAGCATCCCCTATGGCGAAGTCCCCCCGTATCCATACCGTGAGTTCCGGGCCGTAGAGCGGCACCGTTGAAAACAGGTTCGTTATGACGGTGGCCCCCCAGAAGGACATCTGACCCCAGGGCAGCAGATAGCCCATGAAAGCCTCTGCCATGAACGCGAGGAAAATAAGGAGGCCTATCCACCAGAGGAGTTCTCTGGGGCTTTTGAACGAGCCGTAGTAAAGCCCTCTGGCCATGTGAATATACATCGAGAAAAATATGCCGGTCGCGCCGATGGCGTGCAGGTACCTCATGAGCCAGCCGTAGTTGACATCGCGCATTATGTGCTGGACGCTGTCAAAGGCCAAGGCCGTGTCAGGCTTGTAGTACATCGCCAGCCAGACGCCGGTCAAGACCTGGATGACGAAAAAGGTCCCGAGTAGCGAGCCGAAGTTCCATAGGTAATTGAGATTTTTGGGCGTGGGATACCCGGTGACGTGCTTTTGCACGAACTCGGAGGCAGGGAGGCGTTTGTCTATCCAGTCCAGGTAGGCCATTAGCTCTTAAGCCTCCACAGGCGGCAGGTCCTGCACTTTTCTTATGTTCTCGCCATAGCCGCCGAACTGCTCCGTGCCGATTATGAGCCTGTTCGGACAAGGTGAAGGTTTTCCGGGGGAGGGCCGCCGAGCCTTCTTCCGAGGTTGTCGTACTTGCCCCCGTGACACGGGCAATAAAACCCTGAAACATCAGATTCGGGTAGTTTTTCAACGAACTTCGGTATGCAGCCCAGGTGCGTGCAGATGCCAAGAGATACGAAAAGTTCCGGCTCTTTCGACCGCTCTTCCGGGGCGGCCGGGTCATCGAGTTCGGATGTTTTGACCGCGCTTGCCTCTTCTATCATCCGCGGAGTCCTCTTGAGGATAAAGACAGGCTGCTTCCTCCAGATGACGGTCTTGAGCTGTCCGGGCTGCAGGCCGGATATGTCGACCTCCTGGACACCGGCGGCAAGAATATCCTTTGTGGGGCTCATGGCGCGGATGAAAGGCCAGGCCGCAAACGCGGCCCCAACCGCGCCGATCAAGGCGGCGGCTCCCGTGAGGAATTTGCGCCGGGTGACTATCTCTTTTTCAGTTTCTGCCATGTACGCACCTTTTTTTGAGTGCTGAAAAAAGTATAGCAGAAAAAGGGGGGAGGGGCCGGGGGAGGTTGGCGCGGTCGTTGCGAGCGTAGCGATGCAATCCCGTTATTGAATAATCAATTTAGGCTTTTTGCCCAAAGACCATGTAACACGGCTGTCGCCGCTCTTTGTAACAGGGCTCCACTCGCTTATCTCCTCCCCAATCCGCGAACCTCGCCCCTGAGGTCGCTGCGCTCCCGCGCCTCGGCGAGATTCGCACTTCCTCCCTTAGGCTCATTCCGCCCTGTTACGGGGTATGTGTTAAAGACAAAACAAAAACAAATACCCCCCTGCCTTACAGGAAATAGTGAGGTGACAGGCTGGGCGGCGGTAAACGAGCGAGTTCAAGCGCAGCACCCGTACACGCTGCCCCCTACCCGGCCCCTCCCTCCATTTTCTGCTATACTTTTTTCAGCACTCAAAAAAAGGTGCGTACATGGCAGAAACTGAAAAAGAGATAGTCACCCGGCGCAAATTCCTCACGGGAGCCGCCGCCTTGATCGGCGCGGTTG
>JACPGA010000154.1 GCA_016182705.1 Deltaproteobacteria bacterium | reverse complement strand
TCTCAGCTTCCTTTATTTTAGGGTATAATTGGAAAGCGTCCGCCCGGATAATATTCAGGGACGGTGGCAAGCACCCGAGCCCGAATTCGGGCGTGATCGAAGCCGCCTTTGCCGGGGCGCTCGGATTGAGGTTCGGGGGCAGCTCGTCGTATGGCGGAGTTCTCTCGACCAAGCCCTTTATCGGCGACGTTGTTAACTCATTCGAGGACTCGTCAATCAAATCTTCGATACGGCTCATGGGAACGACCGCGTTGCTCATGCTTTTGCTCACGCTCGCCGTAAGGACCGCCGCTATTTTTGTGTTGTAACCTTATAGCGGATTAAAGTATAAACCCCAAAGGGCTTTCAATTATAAGTCCAGCAGGGTTTTTCAACCTGTAAAAGGCTTTGCCGATGCTCAATACTTTCAGGTTCGTGCTCCTTCTCAGTATCGTGGTCTGGGTCGGCGGCCTCGTGTTCTTCACCTTCTTTGTGACGCCGATTGTATTCAAGGTTCTGCCCAGGGAGCTGGCAGGCGAGCTGGTGGCGAGCATTTTTCCAAAGTACTGGGCGTTAGGCTATGTGGCCGGGGTGCTCTCGCTCGCCTCCCTTCTGGCCATCTCGCTTATAGAAAAATTTTTTCCGGCAGGGAGGATACTGCTGCTGGCATTCATGACCGCGCTGACCTTCTATTCCGGCATGGTCATAGCCCCTGAAGCAAGGGCTGTGCAGCTGGAGCTCAAGGCGGCAAAGGAGCCAGCCAGGGTACAGGAGCTCAGGGCCGAGTTCAGGCATAAGCATCTCGAAAGTTACGCTATCAACATGGCTGTAATCGTCTCCGGAGTGGTCTTTGTATTTTTCACGGCCCGCAGCGCCAGGCTTTAGCTGGTTGTATTGAAAAAACAACGCAAAAGGGGGTTGGCATGGACAGGGTCTATAAGAGGATAGAGGTGGTGGGCATCTCGTCAACGAGTTTCGATGATGCCGTAAAGAAGGCAGTGGAAAAAGCCGCGAGCACTCTTCATAACCTCGCGTGGTTCGAAGTGATAGAGCAGCATGGCCGCATAGATGGCGGAAAGGTAGCCGAGTTTCAGGCTGTTGTGAAAATAGCGTTCAAGCTCGACCAGTAAATAAAAATTGCTCTAATTTTTCAAGCAGCCTTACGAATACGCTCTTTTCAAGATGGAAGCGCAGATGCATAAAAAAAATAACCTGTCGGCCTTTTTCAGCCCGTCTTCTATCGCGGTAGTAGGGGCCTCTGGGTCGACAGGCAAGATATCGGGCGTCATACTCGAGAGCCTCAGGAATTCGTTCAGGGGGGCAATATATCCGGTAAACCCCCGCTATAGCGAGGTCATGGGTCTGAAGTGTTATCCCTCGATCGAGGCCATAGGCTCGCCTGTTGACCTCGCGGTCTATGCCCTGCCTGCCGAGGCCATCCCGGAAGCTGTCTTTAATGCCGGAGGCATTGCAAAGGGAGCGGTTGTCGTAAGCGGCGGCTTTGCCGAGACCGGCCCTGCTGGCGCGGCCCTTGAAAAGGCCTTGAAAGAAGCGGCCCGTTCTACTGGCACCCGGGTAATAGGCCCGAACTGCATGGGCATCTACGATACGGTCTCGGGCCTGGACACTTTCTTCATACCAAGGGAAAGAGTGCGGAGGCCGGGCAGGGGCGGCTTGTCCATAATATCCCAGAGCGGCTCTTTTGCCGTGACAGCCATGGACGAGCTGGCAACCGACGGTATCGGGGTAGCCCGGGTCGTAAGCTACGGAAACAAAGCTGATGTTGACGAGGCCGACTGCCTTGATTTTCTGGCCGAAGACCCGGAGACAAAGGCTGTCGCCATCTATATTGAGTCGATAGAAGACGGCAGACGCTTCATAGAGGCGGCTTCCCGTTGTTCGGCTGTGAAGCCGGTAATGGCCGTGAAGGTGGGTAAGGCCGCCTCTGGAATTTCGGCGGCCCGTTCCCATACCGGGGCAATCGCGGGAAGGTATGAGATATACAGGGCCGCATTTAAAAAGGCCGGAATAATAGAGTTGAACGGCTACGAGGACTTTCTTGTTGCCTGCAAGGCCTTCGGCCTCACCACAAGCGCCGCTGGCAACAGGGTCATGATAATAACCGACGGCGGCGGCATGGGAGTTAACATAGCCGACGCTTGCGAGCAGATGGGGCTTAGCGTACCAGGGCTTCCTGAAGAGGTGGAAGAGGAGCTCCGCGCCGCTTTCCCGTCCTATTACGGGATCGGCAACCCGCTTGACCTTACCGGGAGCGCGACTGACGAGTCTTTCGCTTTCGCCCTCAGCAAAACGATGTCAGGCGACTTCTACGACATGGTCATAGTGGCGGCCCTGTGGGGGCCTCCCGCGCTTACTGACAACCTGCCCGGCATGCTCGCGCAAAAGCCCGGGTTTACCGAAAAGCCCATAATCGCCTGCACTCCCGGGGGCGCGTATTCAAGCGAGAGGATAAAGCTTTTCCACGAAGCTGGCCTCCCGGCGTTTTTAACCCCTGAAGCTGCCGTTCGTGCGGCCTCAGTCCTTTCAAAAAGGCGGGGGAGGCCCTTATGAATACGATGAATACAGGGAGAATAGAGAGGATAGTTAAGGAAGCCTTGAGCATTGGCAGAAAGGTGCTTGTCGAGCCCGAGGCCAAGGAAGTCTTGAGGCTCGCGTCTTTCCCGGTGCCCAGGTCAAAGGCCGTAAAAGATGTTGCGGGGGCCATCGATGCCGCGAGGGAGATAGGCTTCCCGGTTGCCTTGAAGCTCATATCCCCTGATATCATACACAAGAGCGACGCGGGCGGGGTTTTCCTCAATATCATGGACGAGAAGGAAATAGAAGAGAAGTGGTCGCGGATAATATTGGGCATTGCCGATGACTACCCCACGGCTCTTATCGAGGGCTTTCTCGTGGAGGAGATGGTAAAAAAAGGCGCTGAGGTCATAATCGGCTGCGTAAGGGACGAGCAGTTCGGCCCGGCGGTCATGTTCGGCATAGGGGGCGTGACAGTTGAGCTTATGAAGGACGTCTCGTTCAGGCTCGCCCCGATAACGAGGGAAGAGGCGTTCGAGATGATGGGAGAGGTAAAGGGCTTTCCCATACTCACGGGCTACAGGGGGCAGACCGTAAAGGACCTGGACGCCATCGCCGACGCGTTAATCAAGCTTGGCGACATCGTGGGCCGCGTCGAAGGGATTAAGGAGCTTGAGATAAACCCCCTTATCGTGCATGAAAGGGGCGCGGTCGTCGCTGACGCGAGGGCAGTGCTGAGATAACTGTGGCAAGGCCTAAGGACATACACGGCGGGGACATCTGGCAGGCTTCCCGCTTGAGGGGCGCCTCGCCCGAAGAGCTGCTCGATTTCAGCGCGAGCATAAACCCGCTGGGCTTTCCGCAGTCGTGCCGAAAGGCGCTGACTAACGCCATAAAATCTATTCCTCCCTACCCGGACCCTTTCTCGACAGCATTAAAAGAAGCAATAGCGGGTTTTCACGCTGTCGGCATTGACGAAGTCGTCCCGGCCAACGGCTCAAACGAGATAATAAGCATCATCCCGAGGCTTTTGAAGAACGGGCCTGCCCTCATCGTGGAGCCTGCGTTCAGCGAATACAGAAAGGCCCTCGGGCTTTCAGGCATAAAAGTAGAGAGCCATCTGCTCCGCGAACAGAACGGCTTCAGGCTTAACGCGGCGCGGCTCAAGAAGGCTATAGAGGGCTGTTCAGCTGTCTACATCGCGAACCCGTCCAACCCGGCAGGCGTCCTGACTTCGAGAGAAGACCTCCTGGAAATCATATCCCACGCCAAAACCAAGGGCGCGCTTGTCATCATCGACGAGGCCTTTGCCGATTTCACCGGAGGGAGCGTCATCGCTGAAGC
>JACPGA010000133.1 GCA_016182705.1 Deltaproteobacteria bacterium | reverse complement strand
GCCCATAGTCATTGAAAACGCTGACGCATTGGAAAAACTCTCTTCGCTTGCCGACTTCTTCCTCCTTCACGACAGGGGGATATACATGCGAGTCGATGATTCCATTTTAAAGGTAGACGGAAAAGCAAAAAGGCTCGTCAGGAGGGCCCGGGGCTTTGTCCCGGATGTGATACCACTGAATGAAGAGATGGAAGAAGTCTTTGCCGCAGGCGGCCTTCTGAAGAACACCTTCTGCATAACGAAAGGAAAAAACGCGATCGTAAGCCAGCACATAGGCGACCTCAAAAACTTCGAGGCAATGGAATTTTACCAAGAGACTTTCAGAAATCTCAGGAATACTTTTCGCGCGGACCCGAAGATCGTCGCCCACGACCTGCACCCTGATTATCTCAGCACAGCCTTCGCTCTTGAGTACGCAAGGGAACACGGCATTCCGGCTAACAGGGTCATAGCTGTCCAGCACCATCACGCGCACATAGCAGGCGCTATGGCAGAGCACGAGTTGAGAGATGATGTTATCGGCGTCTCATTCGACGGGACAGGCTTTGGCACGGACGGCCATCTCTGGGGCGGAGAATTCCTCATCGCCAGCAGGAAAGAGTTCAAAAGGGCCGCCCACCTTAAATACGCGTATCTTCCGGGCGGGGATTTGGCCGCGAAAGAGCCCTGGCGTATGGCTGTGTCGTACCTGCTGGATTCCGGCGGGGTAGATTCAGTAAAGGGCTTCAGGCAAAGGATAGGCTCTAAAGCCGCGGTAGTGGAAGAGATGATAAGAAAGGGCGTGAACTCGCCTTACACATCGAGCATGGGCAGGCTCTTTGACGCGGTGGCCTCCATTGCCGGGGTAAGGGACGAGATAACCTTCGAAGCCGAAGCCGCAATAGAGCTCGAAAGCATCGCTGATAGAAATGAGACCGGCAGCTATCCATTCGGAATCAACGACTCGGAGCCGGTAAAAATCGACGCTGCCTCGCTCATAAGGGCCATAGTGAATGATATAAACTCAGGGGCGTCCACCGAAGCGATAGCAGGCAGGTTCCATAACGCGATAGCTGATATGACGCTGACTGTGTGTACGAAACTCAGGGACGGCTCCGGGATAAACGATGTAGTTCTAACCGGCGGGGTCTTTCAGAACAGCCTTCTTACGAAGCTCGCCGCATTCCGGCTTGAGAAGGCAGGCTTTAAAGTTTACATGCAGGAGAAGGTCCCGTCGAATGACGGGGGCATCTCCATCGGCCAGGCGGTTGTGGCCTGGGAAAGAGTAAAAGGAGACAGATAATGTGCCTTGGAATACCAGGAAAAATAATTGAGATAACGGGCGAGACCGCCACAATTGACGTAGCCGGGACGAGAAAGGACGCGTCTTTGCGGCTCATGGAGAAGGCGGCAGTGGGAGATTACGTCATAATTCACGCAGGTTTCGCCATCGAGAAGGTCGACACGAAAAGGGCTGAAGAGACCTTGCTGCTCATAAGGGAGGCTTTCGGCAAATGAAGTACATAGACGAGTTCAGAAAAAAAGAAGCTGCCCAGTCCATCATCAAAAAGATACGCGAGGTCTCACGCAAGCAGGTGAGCATAATGGAGATATGCGGCACGCACACCCACTCCATATCAAAGTACGGCATAAGGGAAGCTCTGCCGGAGAACATAAGGCTCATATCCGGCCCTGGCTGCCCGGTCTGCGTAACCTCTGCCGCTGACGTCAACCGCATAATAGACTTCAGCCGTGAAAACAGGGACGCCATCATCGTGACCTTCGGGGACATGATGAAGGTCCCCGGCTCTGAATCCTCTCTTCAGGAGGAGAAGGCCAGGGGCGCGGATATAAGAGTAGTGTACTCCCCGCTCAACTCCATCGAGATAGCGAAAAACAACCCGGACAGGGAGGTCGTGCTTTTTGCCGTTGGCTTCGAGACGACCGCCCCGACCGTGGCGGCGACCGTCCTCAGCGCGAAAGAAGCAGGCCTCAAGAATTTTTCGGCCCTGTCGCTCCACAAACTCACCCCGCCAGCGATGAAGGCACTGCTGGACGGCGGAGAGATCGAGATAGACGGCTTCATTGCCCCTGGCCATGTGACCGCCATAATCGGCGCGAAGGCTTACGGCTTCCTGGCAAGCGATTACAAGTCGCCCTGCGTAGTAGCCGGGTTCGAGCCGATAGACGCTCTCATGGGCATCTACATGCTCGTCAAACAGTTCGAGGAAGACAGGTGCGCCATCGAGATAGAATATGACAGGGTCGTCACCTGGGAAGGCAACAAGAGGGCGCAGGAAGTAATCGCCGAAGTATTCGAGCCATCCGACAGCCTCTGGCGCGGCATAGGCAATATCCCGGGCAGCGGCCTCGCCTTCAGGGACACTTATTCAGCCTTCGACGCTGAAAAGAGATTTTCCATGCCAAAAGGCATTGACGCGGAGCCAAAAGGCTGCAAGTGCGGGTCGGTCCTGAAGGGCCTTATAACGCCGGATGAATGCGGCCTCTTTGCCAAGGCGTGCACGCCCGAGTTCCCTATCGGCCCATGCATGGTCTCTTCCGAAGGGACCTGCGCCGCGTGGTACAAATACAGGAGGGTTGCCTGATGGACAGGGACAACAAGACGGTACTGCTGGCGCACGGAAGCGGCGGGAGCTACTCAAGAAGACTTACGGAAGAAGTATTCGCGAAGGCTTTCGACAACCCGCTCCTCGCCCCTCTTAACGACCAGGCGGTCTTCACCCTTCCCGCTAAAAAGCTCGCCTTCACCACCGACTCTTACGTGGTAAAGCCGATTTTCTTTCCGGGCGGCGACATAGGCAAACTCTCGGTCTGCGGCACGATCAACGACCTCGCCGTAGGCGGGGCAGAACCGGTATACCTGTCCGCTTCGTTTATCATCGAGGAAGGGCTCACCATGGACGAGCTGAAAAGAGTGGTCGACTCGATGGCGGCTACCGCGCGCGCATCAGGCGTGAGCATAGTGACTGGCGACACCAAGGTCGTCGAGCGCGGCAAGGGAGACAAGCTCTTCATCAACACGGCAGGCATCGGCGTAATAAACGGCCCGGAGCTTACGCCCGCCAACATAAGGCCAGGTGACGTCGTTATCGTATCAGGCACGATGGGCGACCACGGCATAGCCATAATGACCCACAGGGAAGGCATCATGATGGACGTGCCCGTTGAAAGCGACTGCGCTGCCCTCCATACGCTTACAATGAAGATTATAGCGGCGGCCCCCTTGGGAGTGCGCGCCATGCGCGACCCGACAAGAGGCGGGCTCGCGACCGTTTTGAACGAGTTCGCTGCATCCAGCGGCTGCTGCATAACCATCAGGGAAGAAGACCTGCCTGTGAAGGAGGCTGTGCGCGGCGCGTGCGAACTCCTGGGCTTTGACCCGCTTTACCTTGCCAACGAGGGCAAGCTCGTGGCTGTGGTCTCCAGTGAAGACGCGGGCAAGGCGCTTGCGGCCATGAAGGCCCACCCTCTCGGAGTGGACGCCGCCATCATAGGGAAAGTTGCGGAAGG
>JACPGA010000149.1 GCA_016182705.1 Deltaproteobacteria bacterium | reverse complement strand
TCATATTGCCCGCTCCTCGGTTTCGAGGGACTTTTTGTATTTTCTTTTGACCAGCTCTCTTTTAAGCCTTGAGAGCCTGTCTATGAATAGCACGCCGCTCAAGTGGTCCAGTTCGTGCTGAAGGGCTATTGCAAGAAGGCCGTCGGCTTCTATTTCAAACGGCTTGCCGTCCCTGTCCAGGGCCCTTACCTTGACTCTGGCTGCCCTTTCCACGTCGGCGGTTACGCCGGGCACGCTCAGGCAGCCTTCCTCATAAAGGGTCTCTCCTTCTGTAGAGACTATCTCCGGGTTGACTAAGGCCATGAGGTTCTTGCCTTTTGCCCGTTCATTTTCGTCCTCGTCAGGCACATCGAGCACCACGACCTGCCTCGGGTCGCCGACCTGCACCGAGGCAAGGCCGATGCCCCTGGCGTAGTACATGGTCTCTATCATGTCGTCGATGAGCTTCCTTACGCTGTCGTCCACTGACTCGACCCTTGCGGCATGGGTTTTAAGGAACGGGTCGGGATATTTGATTATTTCGAGTATCATGGAGGCCACCCTGGATTTGGATAGGCTACCTATAAAAATTGCTCTTTTTCCTGACCTCTTCGTCAGGGCGTAAATAAATATGCTCACATATTGTCATATATGCTGCGCTTTTTATTTCCGCCCTTCCTTGACTTCAGAAAAAAATATCTAATTTTTAGAGGCAGCTGTAAGTGCTTTAAGCCTTAAAACGCTTCTTTTTGATTATATCAAAAAGCACAGGTATTTTAAGCCAAAAATACATGATAATACAGCCGGAGGCCTGTTGTAAAGACGCGTATATCGGCAAAAGAAAGCCCGCGTTCTATTAAAACGCGGGCTTTTCCGGGGAGAGACGGTATTCAGCCGGTTACGCGGCTCTCCTGCCACCATGCTCCTTTTCCTCTGCCGCGACCGCGCCTACGGTGGTCGCTTCCCTGGAGCGGCCTGCCCATGCGCCGATAATAGCTGCCGCCGCGCTCAGGACAAGAGCGAAAAAGCCCCAAAGCGAAGCTCTGGAAGCGGCGTCAAGCGCGCTCTCCGCCACGGCGGGGGTTACGCCCTGGATCTCACCGGCTATGATGGCGGTGCTCCTGCCGATTACGCCGGCAAAGGAACTGATAAGGCCGCCAGCGGCTGTGGTCATGAGGTAGAAGGCGGTAAAAGTAAAAGCCGCCCATACCACGAGCCCGTGCAGCGCGGCTTTAAGCTTGTCGGTTATGCCGGAAAGCCTGCAGGCAACCCAGCCTCCCACGAAGAGGGAAACAAGGGTTATTGCCAGCATGTAGATACCGGCTCCTATTCCTATAGCTCCGAAACCCTCCTGGGTTACAGGGCTTATTACGCCAAGGCCTATGCCCATTCCGAGAAGCGAGCCCCGGAAGAACCAAGGCTCGTACTTGTACATGCCGGGTGAACCGGTCTCAGATACGTATGCCATAAAATACCTCCTGTTTCTATAAACCTGATGTTTTACAGGTACTTAGCGTACCTAATTTGAGTCTATATCAGGCCTTGGGAGGTGTCAAATCAGGCTTGGTTGGCTTTTCAGGGAGGTTTCCGAGGTCAGACTGTGGCGAGCGGGTCCATGTCGAGGGTAAGGGAGGCTCCGTTGTCCTTTTGTTTCTCAAAAATAACCTTGAGCGCCGCCGCGACGGAGTGCAGGGTCTTCAAGTCAGCGCCCTTGAGAAGCATCTGCCACCTGTGGCGGCCCCTTACCTTGGAAACGAGTGCGGGGGCAGGCCCCAGCACCTGAATTTCCATGCGTTTGCTCTTTAAAACCCGCTCAATGGCTTTTTTCAGGCCGTTTATGGAATCTATCACCCGTCCTTCGTTCGTGCCGTCCACGCGCACGACGCACAGCCTCGTGAAAGGCGGATAATCCAGCTCTTCGCGCGCTTCAATTTCCTTCAGGAAAAATGAGTCATAGTCGTGGGACAGGGCAGCGCCAAGGCAGTAGTGGCCGGGGTTGAGCGTCTGGATGACAACCCTGCCCGGGTTTTCGCCCCTGCCCGACCTTCCGGCAGCCTGGGTTATGAGCTGGAAAGTCCTCTCCGCTGACCTGAAATCCGGGATGTTGAGGGAAGTGTCGCCTGAGATGACGCCAACAAGAGTTACATTCGGAAAATGATGGCCTTTTGAGACCATCTGCGTGCCGATGAGTATGTCTATCCTGCCCTCTTCCATATCATCTATGGTGCGCTTGGCCGCTCCTTTGGCTGTGGAAGTATCTCTGTCGAGCCGTCCTACGCGGGCCTCAGGGAAAAGTCTTTTTACCTCTTCTTCTACTTTTTCGGTGCCGGAGCCCGGCGTTATGAGGTCAAGACCTTTGCACGACGGGCACTCGTCAGGCGCTGGCATGGTAAGGTCGCAGTAGTGGCATACGAGGCTTCTCGCGCCCTTGTGAAGGGTGAGCGTCACCGAGCAGTTGAGGCAGGTGAACGAGTGTCCGCAGTCCCGGCATATCAGGCAGCTTGAAAAGCCGCGCCTGTTAAGAAAAAGTATGGCCTGCTTCTTTGAATCGAGCGTCTCCCGGATGAGGTCCATAAGCCGTTGCGATATGACTTCCTTGTGGCCCTTCATGTCGAGTATCTCGACTTCCGGCAGGCCCCTGTTATCGACCCGGTTCAGTATGCGCAAGGGCCTGAGCTTGCCAGTGATAGCGTTCTGAAAGGTCTCGACAGAAGGCGTCGCGGAGCCCAGCACCACTGTTATGCCGAGCTCTTTTCCCAAGACCAGCGCCGCGTCCCGCGCGTTGTACCTGACGCCGTCTTCCTGTTTGTATGATGTCTCGTGCTCCTCGTCGACGATTATGAGGCCGAGCTCTTTTATCGGCGAGAACAGGGCAGATCTCGCGCCGACGACTATGTCTGCCTCGTCGTTCAGGACCCTTGCCCACTCGTCCATGCGCTCGCCCTCTGAAAGGCCGCTGTGGGCGAGGGCGACCCTGCCCGGGAAAAGGGTCTTCAGGTACGCGGCGGGCCAGGGAGTGAGGGCTATCTCAGG
>JACPGA010000132.1 GCA_016182705.1 Deltaproteobacteria bacterium | reverse complement strand
GCTTACGCCGTGGGTAGCTGAAAGGATAAAGACCTGTTCAAAGGTCCTTCCAAAAGAGCTTTCCCGCAAGGCGGCGAGCCTGCCAGCGATTGCTTTGCGCTCACTGTTTTTCACGCCGGCTCCGATATCATTTATGTTCAATGTCATTGCGGCTTGCATTCCCCTGCCCCGTTCAATACGCTTTCTATAAGTTCCCTGTAGGAACGAAGCATGCCCTCCCACGAATAGCGCTCTTCCACAAGGGCCCTGCCCTTTCTTGAAATGGAAGCGGCCTTTGACTTGTCGGTGAATAGCTCCATTACCCCAGCTCTGAACTCCTGAGGCGAATCAGCTATTGTGAAGTGCTGCCCATTTCTACCCAGAAGCCCCTCGGCACCGACTGTTGTCGTAACGACCGGGATGCCCATTGCCATCGACTCGAGCACCTTGTTCTGTATCCCCGCGCCTATCCTCACGGGACAGACGCTGACGGCCGCGTCATGCGCGTGCGCCCTTACATCGTCAACCCTGCAGGTCACTACCACGCCAGGGATGGACGCAAGCGAGAGGACTTCCTTACCCGGGTCCGCGCCGATTATCCAGAAGGCCGCGCCGGGGTGCTTGTGTTTCAGGCCTGGGAAAACCACTTTCGCGAAGTAGATGGCCGCGTCAGCGTTCTGCAATGTCCTCATGTTGCCGATGAATACTATTTTTCCCGCCGCTATTTTCTCTCTCCTGTACGGGAAGTCTTCGACCCTGACTCCGTTCGGGATGACATGCATTTTTCTGGAATACTGCGGGTACCTTTCCGTCAGATAATCCCTGTCGTTAGGAGAGACGACCACGCAACCGTCAAAACCGTCCAGGCACGTCCTTTCAGCTTCGAGGCACCTTTTATGCTCAAACCTGTAGATTAACTTTTTCAACGAGCGTCTTCCGGCAAATCCCGCCCTTTCGTAGTTCATGGAGATCGCGTCAGTCATCTCGCATATGCTCGGCACTCCCTTGCCCGAGACGTAATCAGATACCCTTATAAGATGCGCTAAAACCAGGTCATGTCCGGAGAGCTTGTTGTCTACGAGTTTTTTGAGAGTCGAATTATAAAAGTACCCGCTCTGCAACGACCTGCCGCAAATGAGGTTCCTGGCTGTGTAACAGTAGGACGCCAGTTTCGGCTGCTTGATACGGTATACCTCGTCAAAGATACCCTGCTCTGGCATGGCGCGCTCCTCTTCGTCAGTCGAGTAGAGCGAAGCCAGCGTAAAACTGTAGAAATTCGAGAGGTACTTGACGATGTTATAGACCCTCAGCTTGTCGCCGCCTATCACGGGAAATGGGAACCTGGGCGTTATGAGAAATATCCGCTTGCCGGCCCTGGAGGCTTCTTTTTGATTCTGCTGAAATGCCATTACTCAATCCCTTAAAGAAGAGGATTTCATAACGAGGTGTCTTGCATGGAGGTACGGCCGTGAGCCGCAGTGGTGGGTTTCGTGAAGTGGAGTGCTCGGGTTGATTAAAATATGCGCCTATTGATAAGACAAAAAAGGCTCTTTGCTGTACCGTGTATCTATTTTTTTTCTTTCTTCGCCAGTGCCAAGTGAAGAGCGAATATACTCGACGACTTCCATGGGATTTATGCGAGCAAGGCAATATGTTTGCGGGCCTTCCCTGCACTCGTCCTGATCACATGGATTGCACGAAAGTTTATGGTGAAAGACTTTTACCCTTTTCTGGCGTTCGGACAAAGGCATGAACCTTTCAGGGGACGAGGGCCCGAAAAAGACGACTGTCTTTATGCCTGCCGCTCCAGCTATATGCGCGACTCCAGAGTCGTTAGCGATGACCATTTCAGAGCCGCTTACAAGCTCGACGAGCTCGTTGATGGCGGTTTTACCGGCGAAGTTCAAAACCCTTTCCCTCACTTTTTTTCCAGTCATCTCGCGCACCCTCGAACAAACGTCTTTTTCATCAGCGCTTCCGGCAAGAACAAAGAAGTGCTCAGGGTAATATTCAGCCAGTGAATCAATGAGGCTGGAGTAATTGCGTTCAGGCCATTTTTTGTACTCCCAGACAGCGCCGGGCTGTAGAAGAAAGTACCTGCTTTTCGGCCGTAGCCAGCTTTCAGACTCGTCTTTCCAGAAAGTAAGCCATGATCTGTAATCGCTCCCTCGGGAAAACACTCCAGCGTCTTCCAGCGCCGAGCAGAAACTCTCGACTTCATGCCGCCGCCATTTAATAGTCTTATCGCGGCCGAATATCTCGCTGAGCCTCTGCCTGTCAAGGCTGACCCTGCGCCGAACTCCCAAAAACCTGCCCAACAGCGCTCCATAATTCCCCAGCTGGGTCGGCCTGAGGTCTATGATAACGTGCGGCCTGAAGTCTTTGATAGCCTGCTTGATTATCTTCCTTGAGGCGCGAAGGCCTTGCTTCTCATTCGCGCCTACCCTGCTGCAATGTCCCAGACCAGCGGGAAGCTCGATAACACCTGTGACGCAGTCGACACGGCTCAAAAGACCGCTAAACCCTTTCTTGACGACATACACGACCTCGGCTTTTCCGAGCATTTCGGAAACCCGCGGCATGACAAGCGATGAAAGGACCACGTCACCCGCGTTGTCGAGCTTGAATACCATTACCCTGGCAGGCCCCGCAGGCACAAGCGCGCTCCTGAAAAACAGCCTGCCTATCAGGTAAGACGCGAGATAAGTCCAAAGGGATTCGAATTTACGCGAGATAAGACGCAGACGCCCCAAATTCACGCCTTTTAATGCTGGTTTGTTTGTTATGACGAGCTGCGGGACCGAGTTGGGGTATAAAAAAGCAGTTTCAGATAAGTTGGAAAGATAAACTAATGATATACTATTTCAAAAATATGTCAAGCTTTACGAATAATGTTTTTTTTGCACAACTCAAAAGCCTATGAACGAGTCTTCTTTCTGACGACCTGGCTGCAGTCCTCGAACACGCCATGCGTCAACTGCGGCAGCGAGGCCGACGAAAACAGGTCGAGCTTTTTTACCACCTCATCCAGCTCCAGCCACACTGAGGCAATTCTTGCCCGCCTGCACCAGCTGCAGATAGTGAGGAACTCATTGCCACGTCCGGCTTGAGGGTCGAGGAGCCGCACCGGCTCCCTTTTTTCTACCTTGAGCAGTCTGCTCCTGAACTCGACAGTGCCGTTTTCCAGGGGTACTATCTCCATTTCCATGAACCGCTTTAAATCTGGGGAATCGCACCTGTAAGGAATGGTCAAGCCTTTGCCGCAGCGCCGGGCCTTGTCCAGAAGAAGCCTTGATATATGCCGGGTCTCCATGCCCTCTATGAACACCCAAATGGCGCGGCCGACCAGCGCCTCACGGGCAAGCTCAGGCGCGCCGTTCTCACGGGCGAACTCAACCCACTCGTCGTTTACGGCCGTGATGTAGCCGTCCGCGTCAACCGTGTGAATAAAGACCCTTGTGTCCGCTGGCTCGGCCATACGCAAATCCCCCTTGAGATAGTCTACCTGAAAAACAGTCCATGACTACTCAGGAGAATCTTACTGGAAATTTAAGAAAAGGAAAACGGCCGAAAAAAAGAAAAGGGGTTACGCTTTCGCGTAACCCCTTGATATTATTGGTGCCCCCGAGACGATTCGAACGTCCGGCACACGGATTAGGAATCCGTTGCTCTATCCTGCTGAGCTACGGGGGCAGTGTGAAAAAACTTATGTAAGATGGCGATGTTAACTACTTGATTTAACCCTGATTCCGGTTGGTCCAGGTGAAAACCGATGCTCCAGAACCACAGCCAACAAATTGTCTCAAAAAAAGGATCTCCTGTCAATAAAAAATGAGGCGCTCCCCTGCTTGTCCATAAGAACGCCCGTACTCCGCGAGAGCCGCCTTTTCAGTTCACTGCCGCCCTGGCCTCAAGCTCTTCCCATCTCGAATAACAGGCCTTAAGGAGAGATTCCACCTCAATCATCCGTGCCTGCGCCGCGCCGGCCTTCTGGCCGCCCTGCCTGTAAAGGTCAGGGTCAGCGAGAGTCGCTGATATATCATGCAGCTCTCCTTCCAGTGCCTCTATTTTGGCGGGCAGTTCCTTGAGCTCACGTTCCTCTTTGAAGCTGAGCTTGGCGACCTTCTCTTTTTTCTGCCGCTCCTGCTTTGGGGCCGCGTCAGTCTTTCCGTCTTTTTTAGAAGGCCTCTGGCGGAGCCAATCGTCGTACCCGCCGACATACTCATTAAGGCCGCCCTCTTCGAAGACTATCGTGCTGGTGACGACATTATTGAGGAATTCCCTGTCATGGCTTACGAGCAGGACCGTGCCGGAGTACCCGGCGAGAAGCTCTTCCAACAGGTCGAGCGTGTCGCTGTCGAGGTCGTTTGTCGGCTCGTCCATGACCAGCATGTTGGAAGGCTTTGAAAAGAGCTTTGCCAGAAGAAGCCTGTTCCTCTCCCCTCCGGAAAGGGCCTTCACCGGTGTCCTCGCCCTTGAGGGCGTAAACAGGAAGTCCTGTAGATAGCCTATGAGGTGGCGCGGCCTGCCGTCTATGATTATCTGGTCGTTGCCTTCGCCGATATTGTCCATGACCGTCTTTTCTTCGTCAAGCACTGCCCGGAGCTGATCGAAGTAGGCGATATCGAGGCGGCTCCCCAGGCGGACGCTGCCGCTTGCAGGCTTGAGCTTCCCGAGG
>JACPGA010000131.1 GCA_016182705.1 Deltaproteobacteria bacterium | reverse complement strand
TTTTCTCCAGAGGGCAAACCAGCACAGGATGGTCATCGCGGGTTCCACCGGCACCATAAGGGCCGACTTCCTTACCGGCACTGTCGAGACCTATTCGACGGAGCTTGGGAAATGGTACTCCGGCAGGGTGCCGTTTCAGGTAAACGAGATGTACGTGGCGGAAGCAAAGTACTTCTTCGACTGCATTGAAAAAAGAGCTGTCCCCGAAGCTGACGTAAAAGATGGACACAAGACATTGAAGCTCGCCCTGGATGTAAAGGGCTCGAGGAACCTCCTTGAGGAGCGCGAAAGAATATGCAAAACGGCGTGACCTTCTGGACAGAGGGCGGCCCTTCCATCGGCATGGGGCACGTGATGAGGTGTATCAACATCGCTCACGCGCTTGAAACTGAGGAGATGCCCATGCACTTTCTCGTCAACAACGAGCGCCCGGTAATCGACCGGCTCAACGAGGAGGCCCTTTTCCACATAGTCTATCCGATGACCGGCAGGCACGTGGGCAGGCTTACGAATGGCGTCGTCGTCATCGACACGAAGCGCGACGTGAGCGCCCAGGTGCGCAGCCTCAGGGAAGAAGGCAGGAAGGTCGTCCTCATAGATAACAGCTCGACCGGTGAAGCCGACGCTATCGTAATGCCGACTCCGGTATACAGGGGTCGCGGCTGCGGCAATATCCTTCACGGGAACAGCTATCTCATCATCGGTGACAAGTTCAGGCACTCAAGAGCCGCGGAGCCGCTCGTCCACTCGGCCCCGTTAAAGGTGCTTGTCACCATGGGCGGATCAGACCCGTTCAACCTTACGGAAACTGTGTTGAAGGCCCTCTGGAACGTAAAAGGCATAGAGGTCACGACAGTCATCGGGCCTGCCTTCAAACTGACTGAGACCATGGAAGAGTTCATAAAGAGAAGCAATGAAAGATTCACCTTCGTATTCAACGCTAAAAACATGGCCCAGCTGATGAGGGCCTCGCACATCGCTTTTACGGCTGTCGGAACGACGGTTTATGAACTCGCTTACATGGGCGTGCCTTCTATTCTCATCGGCAATTACGAAACCGACGCTGAAGACCTCGCTACCCTCGATAAGCTCGGCATAAGCAGGAGCCTGGGCTATTACAGGGACCTTCACCACGATGACATATCAGGGGCGGCCGAAAGTTTCAGGGACGACCCGGCCAGGTGGACAGAGATGTCCTTGAAGGCGAGAAATCTGACCGACGGAGACGGCGCTTCAAGGATAGCGGCGCTCATACGCTCTTTAATAAAACAACAGAACTGATTTGAGGAGTAAGGAAATGATGCACAGCGGAAGCGTACTTGACAGGGCGAACGGTTTCAGCGTTCTCGATTGCTCTGACTGCGGTTTCATCCACTTGAACCCCGTACCGACCGAGAACGAGCTCGACAAGGTCTACAGGGAAGAGTACTACACGGACGAAAAGCCTCTTTTCATCGAGCGGGTCATTGAAGACCTGCCCTGGTGGGATAGCGTCTATAACGACAGGTACGAATTCTTTGAATCGAGGCTGCCAGCCGGAAGGCGCTCGGTGCTCGACATAGGCTGCGGCCCCGGATACTTCCTCAAGGCAGGCATGGAAAGGGGCTGGAAGGGATTCGGCGTTGAGCCTTCTTCCAGGGCTGCTGGTCACGCGAGGAGTTTGGGCCTTGAGGTGATGAACACCTTCTTTGACATCGGCCTTGCTTCCGCCCTCAAGAAAAGATTTGACGCGGTCCATCTCTCCGAAGTCCTGGAGCACGTTCCAGACCCGTCGATGACACTGAAGGCGGCAGGCTCGCTCATGGATGAAGGCGGGCTCATCTGCTGTGTCGTTCCTAACGACTACAGCCCGGTGCAGAAGGTACTGAAGGAGAAGCTCCATTACAAGCCGTACTGGCTCGCTCCTCCTCACCACATAAACTACTTCAGCTTCGACACGATGAAGGCGCTCCTTGAAAAGACCGGCTTCAATGTCGTCGGCGCGACCTCGATGTTCCCCATAGACTTCTTCCTGCTCATGGGCGACGACTATGTCGGAAACGACGAGCTCGGCAGGGCCAGCCACGCGAGGAGAAAAAGGCTCGACCTCATGCTCAGCGAGCCCGAGCTCAAGGGCTTTAAAAAGGAGATGTACGAGCTCATGGCAAAGCACGGCATAGGAAGGGAAATGATAATCTACGGGGAGAAGCGCAATGGCTAACGACTCTTGCAGGCTGTGCGGAACCTCTGAGGCCCGCCTCGTAGCTGTGGTAGACGGCTGTCAGTACGTCAGGTGTGCCGGGTGCGGGGTAGAGAGGATGGCCTCCTATCCGTCGGCCGACCAGATAGAGAAGTTCTACGACTCCGGCTACATGACAAAACAATTCAACAACCTGGGCCATCACCTGCATTTTACGAAGGAGTACAGGGAGACATACTTCGCTGAGAAGTCTCTTACCTTCGCGGACCTCAGGATGGACCTTTCCAAACTCAGCGGCAAAAAGCTCCTTGATGTAGGCTGCGCCAACGGGCAGTTCATGGAGTACACGTCGAAGTTCGGCATGGAAGCGATCGGCATAGACATATCTGAAGAGATGGTCAATGCCGGGAAAGAAGCCGGGCTCAATTGCCATGTGAAGGACCTCTTCGAGATGGAAGGCGAGTTCGACATGCTTACATACTGGGACGTCATTGAGCACGTATCCAACCCGAGGCAGGTACTCGAAAAGACGCGCGCACTTCTTGCCCCGGGCGGCGAAGTCGTTCTCCAGACGCCGTGCACCGGGATGGTCTCGGAGCTTTTCGGCGACAAGTGGCTCTACTATCTTCCGGTACAGCACTTGCACCTGTTCTCTCAAGAGTCTTTGTTCAAGCTCCTTTCCGATACCGGCTTTTCGGTCGTAAGCTGGGTCAGGTTCGGCAGCTGCAACCCCAAGGGCTCAATACCCGATGTTAACAAGAGGGCGATGGATACGATCGCCAAGCGCATGGGCATAGGTGACACAATTGTTGTGCGGGCGAGGAGGACTGACAATTGAAAGACCTGTTCAGCCTTGAAGGCAAAGCCGCGTTCGTCACGGGCGGAGGGAGCGGGCTCGGGCAGGCCATAGCAGTGGGCCTGGCTTCAGCTGGCGCTTATGTCGCTGTCTCAGGCAGGGACTCCGGAAAGCTCGATGAGACCGTCAGCATGATAACAAAAGCTGGCGGCAAGGCCGCCTCCGTGCCCATGGACATACTTGACACCGATTCCGTGAACGACGCTGTAAGCAGGACTGTCGAGGAGTACGGCCACATAGACATACTCGTCAACTCGGCTGGCGTCCACCTCAAGAAGGATACGCTTGAAGTCACCGACGAGGAATGGTCCAGGGTCATCGAGACGAACCTTACCGGCTCGTTCAGGGTATGCAGGGCCGTAGGCACGCAGATGAAGGTGCAGGGCAGGGGAAAGATAATAAACATCGCTTCCCTCGGCTCGTTCGTTGCCTTGAAGGACGCGGCAGCCTATACATCTTCAAAGGCCGGGTTGATCCTTCTCACCAAGAACCTCGCTGTCGAGCTTGCGCCTTTCAATATTCAGGTCAACGCGATAGCGCCCGGAGTGTTCAGGACGGCGTTGAACGCCAAGGTGCTGGTCGGCGAGCGCCTTGAAAGGATACTTTCGAATACTCCGATGAAGCGTCTCGGCACACCAGGCGAGCTTGCCGGTACCGCCGTGTATCTTTCTTCAAAGGCGTCTGACTTCGTGACAGGCGCGGTAATTCCAGTTGACGGAGGGTTCCTGGCATGGGGGATATGATGACGAAGAAGGCCGTTATGATACTCGGGGCCGGAGTAATGCAGCTCCCGATGATAATGAAAGCAAAAGATATGGGCCTTTTCGTTATCGCTTCCGACAGGAACGCTGACGCTGAAGGCTTTAAAGAGGCTGACTTTGCCCTGACGCTCGACATCAAGAGCGCGTGGGCGCACGCAGAGTGGGCCGCGCATAATAAAAAAAGGTTCAACATCTCAGGCGTTGTCGCGGGCGCGGACGTCGCCATTACAGCGGCTGCTGTGTCGAACGCTCTCGGCCTTCCCGGAATATCGATGGAAACGGCAGAAAGGTCGAATAACAAGTCTCTCATGAAAACGCAGTGGCTCGCCGACGGAATTCCCACTCCCTGGGCTGAAGAAGTGAGCAGCCTCGAGGAAGCCAGGGCCGCGCTCAAAAAAACAGGGCTGCCCTGCATGGTAAAGGCCATAGACAACGCC
>JACPGA010000148.1 GCA_016182705.1 Deltaproteobacteria bacterium | reverse complement strand
ATAGTGCTTAGAAAAGGATATACGACAGGCACATGTGCCGCTGCCGGAGCCAAGGCAGCGGCACACGCGCTTCTGGGCGGAAAAAACCTTTCCTCTGTCGAGGTCACGCTGCCTTCGGGCTCTTCCCTGACCATCCCGGTGAAATCCGTGGTGGTATCGAACAACTGCGCCAGGGCCGTTATCATAAAAGACGCGGGCGACGACCCGGACGTGACCAACGGCGCGGAGTTCGTGGCCGAAGTAAGGGTGTCGGGCCACAACGCCGTGAAGCCTTCAGTGCGGATAAGGGGCGGGGAAGGCGTCGGCGTCGTGACAAGGCCCGGGCTTAAGGTGCAGCCCGGAAGGCCTGCCATTAACCCCGTGCCATTGAAGATGATACGGGCCGCGCTGCTGGAAGCTGCGAAGGCGCACAGGAGCCGCGCCGCGCTTATTGTTACCATCTCGGTCCCTAAGGGCAGGGAGCTGGCCGAGCGCACCATGAATGCGAGGCTCGGCATAACTGGCGGCATCTCCATTCTTGGCACGAGCGGTATCGTAGAGCCGATGTCGCTTGCGGCCTATACCCATTCCATAAGCCTGGGCGTGGATGTCGCGCTTGCCAGCGGCCTCACTGAGGTCGTCTTCTCGACCGGCAGGTCGAGCGAGAAGATAGCGGAAAGGGAGCTTCAATTGCCTGAAGTCGGCTATGTCTTGACCGGCGACCACATGGGCTACGCGTTAAGGGACGCGGCGAATCGGCCGGGACTCAAGGCAGTTACCGTTGCAGGGCAGTTCGGCAAATTCACGAAGCTCGCCGCCAATCATTTCGAGACGCACTGCGCTGATTCTTCAGTCGAGTTCAATTTTCTCGCGGATCTGTGCGCCCGTTTTTCCGCGAGCGATACTATTGTAAAAAAGGTCATCGAGGCCAATACTGCCAGAGAGGTCTATTTATTATTGATGGAAAAAGGGCCGCAGGAAGTAATCGACGAGGTCTGCAGGCTTGTGAAGGAAAATTCCGAAAAAATAGCGGGAAAGAAGGTAAGGGCCGTTCTCGTGGGTTATGAGAACGACCTGGCCTCAATAGCGCGATGATATTCATTATTGGCATAGGTATACAAGGCAAGCAGAGCCTGCTTGAAAGGCCGCTTCGCCTTATAGACGAAGCGGGGCTTATCGTAGGCGGCAAGCGTCATCTTGACGAGTTCCCTGAGGCAGCAGGCCAGAAGGTCCCGTTCAAGGGGCTCGGTGAAGCGGCTTCCCGCATACGAGATTTTCTCAAACGCGGCAAGGGCCATGTCGTCGTGCTCGCAACTGGCGACCCTCTTCTTTTCGGCATAGGCTCGTTCATATTAAAAGAATTCGGGCCGGACAGGGTCGAGGTCATACCCAATGTGAGCGCGGTTCAGGAAGCTTTCGCCAGGATAAAAGAAGAGATGAACGGCGTGAAGGTCCTGAGTGCCCACGGCAGGGAGGCTGACTTCGACAGTCTCGCCGATGAGGTGGCGGGAAACACGAAGCTCGCTCTTTTCCCCGACAAAGAAAACAACCCTGGACGGCTCTCAAAGGAGCTTTTAAAAAGGGGCGTATCAGGAGTGAGGGCCTTTGTCTGCGAGGCCCTTGGGACAAAGAATGAAAAAGTTTCAGAAGGCACGCTTGAGACTATCTCCAGGCGAAAGTCGTTCGACCCGCTAAATATTTTTATCATCCTGAATGAAAAGGGCGGCCCTCAAAAAAGCGGCTTCGGCATCTCTGACAGCCTTTTCAGCCACTCAGGCGGAATGATAACCAAAGAGGAGCTGCGTGTCATCGCGCTTGCCAAGCTTGGTGTCACGAGGCACTCGGTCGTCTGGGATATAGGCGCGTGCTCCGGGTCTGTCGCGATAGAAGCGGCCCGCCTGACTTCCGGCGAAGTCTATGCCATAGAAAAAGAAGCGGCAAGGGTCAAAGACATAGAGGAAAACGCGAAGCGTTTCAAGACGGCGAACCTCGTCATAATAAAGGGCGAGGCCCCGGCTGCGTTGAAGGGCCTTCCAGCGCCTGACGCGGTGTTCGTGGGCGGCGGCGGGGAAGGCATAGAAGGGATTTTGTCTCTGGTCTCACGAAGGCTTAAAAAAGGCGGCCGGATAGTCATCAACGCCGTCACCATGGAGACTTCGTCAAAGGCCTTTGAATTCATATCGAAAAAAGGATGGGAAAAGGAGCTTTTACTGGTGAGCATATCAAGGTCCAGGAAAGTCGCCGGGCTCACCATGCTCTCTGCCCACAATCCGCTGTTCATAATCACCGGGAGGAAGCCGCTTTGAGGAATGGTGTTTTTTACGGGGTCGGGGTTGGCCCCGGCGACCCGGAGCTTATAACGCTCAAAGCAATAAACGTTCTCAAGTCGTCCGCGGTCATAGCTGTGCCCAGGTCGAGCGACAAGGGCTCGAGCCGTGCCCTCGAAATAATAAAGGGCGTGTTCGACTTTGGCGACAAGGAAATCCTTGAGCTGCCAATGCCCATGACAAAGGACAGGGCCGTACTAGACGCCTCAAGAAGGGAGGCCGCCATTCTTGTGGCCCAAAGGCTCGGCAAGGGGCAGGACGTCGCGTTCATAACCCTCGGAGACCCGCTTATTTTTTCGACTTTCAGTTATCTGATCCCGTTCGTCAAAGAGCTTTCGCCGTTGTCAGGCATCAAGGCCGTTCCCGGCGTGACGTCGTTTTCAGCGGCGGCTTCGCTCCACTGCGTCCCTCTTGCGGAAACAGACGAGAGAGTTATAATTGTACCTGCCGCCTACGAGCTGGAAAAAGTGAGGGATGCGCTCGCTTCGGCTGATACAATCGTTCTCATGAAAGTCAACAGGGCCATTGACGGCATAATAGAGCTGTTAAACGAGGCAGGGCTGCTCGATAAGGCTTTTTTCGTGTCAAGGGCAGGCTGGCCCGAAGAAGAGATAATAACCGACCTCACGGCGATAAAGGGCACGAAGCCCGACTACTTCTCGATGATAATAATAAGGAAAAATGACTGAGAATAATAGTGGAACAAAGGTCTTTTTCGTTGGCACTGGCCCCGGTGACCCGGAGCTCATTACCGTAAAGGGCATGAACCTCTTGAAGGACGCGGACCTCGTCATCTACGCCGGGTCGCTCGTGAGGGAGAAGGTTCTTGGGTACTGCGAAAAGAGCCCTGTGATAAAAAACAGCGCTTCAATGAGCCTCGATGAGATAACCTCCCTCATGGTCGAGGCCGCCCGTCATGGCACAAAGGTCGTCCGCCTGCATACGGGAGACGTGCTTGAAAAAGAAGGCGTAGCCTACGAAATAGTCCCGGGCGTATCTTCAGCGTTCGCGTCAGCGGCCGCCCTTAAAAGGGAGCTGACGCTTCCGGGCGTGACCCAGACCGTAATATTCACCCGCGTCGAGGGAAGGACGCCTGTGCCTGCGGAAGAAAAGCTCTCGAAGCTTGCCGCTCACGGGGCGACCATATGCATATTCCTCAGCATCGCAATGATAGATGAAGTGGTGAAAGAGCTGGCCCAAGGCTACGCCCTTACCACGCCTGTCGCTGTCGTCTACAGGGCCTCATGGGAAGACGAGATTGTGGTCAAGGGCACTTTGGCTGATATAGCGAAGAAGGTCAACGAGGCAGGCATAAAAAGGCAGGCCATGATAATAGTCGGCAACGCGATAGGAGACTCACCGGGCGAGAACTCGAAGCTCTATGACGCTGGCTTCAGCCACGGGTACAGGGAGTGAGAGCCGTTCTTTTATACTGGGCGCCCCTTGCTTTTTACGCGGGGCTGGTCTTATTCCTTTCCCTTATGCCTGACTCCGGTGAGCCGAGCTACGGCTGGGACAAGGCCAACCACTTTGTCGCGTACGCGGTCATGTCGCTCCTTTTCATGCGGGTAGCGGCAATGTGTGGCATGTCTTCAGCAAGGGCGGCATTAGCGGCCATAATCGCGGTCTCGCTTTTCGGCATAGGCGTCGAGTTCCTCCAGTCGCTCACTTCAACGAGAAAGGCGGACGCTCTGGACGCGCTCGCCAATGGGCTGGGCGCGGCTGTCGGGGTTTGCGGGGCCGTTTTTTTCAGTCTCTTAAAAAACAGGGCAGAGGTGAAAAGATGCTTGTAGGCGAGATCACGATGTCCGAGTTCAAAAAGGGCGTCAAGAAATCTTCGGTCCTTATCGTGCCCTTCGGCACTGTCGAGGCCCACGGGACGCACCTGCCGCTTAATACCGACACTCTCGTTATCCGCGAGGCCGTCCGCCGTGTTGCCGAGAGGAACATGAGCGTTTTCATGGCACCTCCCATACAGTACGGCGTGTGCACATCGACTGGGCCGCACCCGGGAACCATCGGCATAACCGCTTCTTCCCTCAGGCTTATCGCTGCTGACATAGTAAAGAGCGGCTACGCTCAGGGCTTCAGAAATATAATATTGGTCTCGGGCCACGGCGGGTCTATCCATGTCTCCGCCTTGAAGGAAGTCGCGGAAGAGCTTGTAGCCCAGCTCGAAGGCTTGAAAATGGCGGCTTTCTCAATATACGAGGTGGTAGGCCGCGAGGCCGCGGAGATAGCCGAAACGAAAGGCGATTCCCACGCTGGCGAGCTTGAGACTTCCCTTGTGCTGCACCTTGCCCCGCGCCTTGTGAAGGGCAGGTCAAAAGAGGAGTACCCGGACTTCCCGAGGCCGCTTGTAGTGAAGGACAAGCTCAAGTACTGGCCGGGCGCTGTCTGGGGAGACCCGGGGAAGGCGACCGCTGAAAAAGGCGAGCGACTTTTCAACGCGATGGTCGATAAGCTCGAAGAGGTGGCTGGCAGGCTTGAAAGGTCGAGGTAAGGCAGGCAGGATAGCCGTATTCGCGCTGACAGAAAGAGGGCTTGCTCTTTCCGGAAAGATAGCGGAGGCGCTGGGCTCAGTAGAGATTTTCGAGCCGGCAAGGCTCGTTAAGGGCGGCCTTAAAAAAGAGGCGTCCAGGGCGTTCAGGCGCTTTGATGCCCTTGTTTTTATTTCAGCCGTGGGGATAGCCATAAGGTGCGTGGCCCCGCTTTTAAAGGGCAAGCACATTGACCCGGCAATCATCGCGGTAGATGAGCGGGGAAGGTTCGCGATAAGCCTGCTTTCAGGACACATGGGCGGAGCGAACCGTCTGGCTGAAAGCGTGGCGAAGGCCATCAATGCGACTCCGGTAATAACTACGGCTACCGACATCTGGAACCTCCCTTCAGTTGAAGAACTCGCGGAAGGGTTCTCGCTTGTAATAGAAGACCCGAAGAAGATAAAAGCCGTAAATTCGGCCATACTCAATTCTGAAAAGGTCTTTGTAATAGATGCCAGCAAGACGAGGCGTGACGGGATAACGGAAAAGTTCAAGGGCGTTTTTACCTGCCTGAGGACGTTCCCGAAAAGGCTCGGCCCCAAAGAAGCGTGCGTGCTGGTCTCAAGCAGGACTGAGCCCGTTCATCCTGCGTACGCTGAAAGGACGCTGGTCTTGCGGCCCAGGGAGATAGTCGCCGGGGTAGGGTGCGGCAAAGGCATTTCCAAGGCGTTGACTAAAAAGGCCCTGCTTGAATCTTTTACTGCC
>JACPGA010000026.1 GCA_016182705.1 Deltaproteobacteria bacterium | reverse complement strand
GGCATCTACATCATCGACCTCCAGCAGACCGTCAAGATGTTCAAGGAAGCCTATGATTTCGTCAGGAACACGGCGTCCAAGGGCGGCCGCGTACTGTTCGTCGGCACGAAGAAGCAGGCTCAGAACGCCATCCAGGAAGAAGCCGGAAGGGCAGGGATGGGCTATATAAACAACCGCTGGATAGGCGGCTTCCTTACGAACTTCGCCACCGTCAAGAAGAGCATAAACAGGCTGAAGGAACTCGACACCCTCGACACCAACCCTGATTTCGCCTCCTCCACGAAAAAAGAGCTCCTCATGTACAGGAGAGAGAAGGAAAGGCTTGAGAAGTATCTCGGCGGCGTAAAGGAACTTGGCCATGTCCCCGATATCATCTTCATCATCGATTCCAAGAAAGAGACCATCGCCATCAAGGAAGCCAAAAGGCTCGGCATAAAGGTCGTCGCCATAGTTGACACCAACTGCGACCCTGATGAAGTGGATTACATCATACCGGGCAACGACGACGCCATAAGGGCCATCAAGCTCTTCGCGGCATCCATGGCCGACGCGTGCCTCGAAGGCAAGGCCCATTACGAAGAGGCTCTCCAGGCTAAGAGCGACAAGCAGGCTCAGGAGAAGGCAGCTGCCGCAGCTCCGGCACCGGCCCCTGCAGCGGCTCCCGCGCAGGCAGCCGCGCCCGCTGACGCCGCCAAGAGCTGATTTCGATAAGAATATTTCAGGAGGACTTTCATCATAATGGAGATTTCCGCAACAGCAGTAAAGGAACTCAGGGAAAAAACAGGGGCCGGCTTCATGGACTGCAAGAAGGCTCTTGCCGAAGCGCAGGGAGATTTTGAGAAGGCAGTTTCCTGGCTCAGGGAAAAGGGCCTTGCTGCGGCCGCCAAGAAGGCCAGCAGGGTAGCTTCAGAAGGCGTTGTAGGCTCTTACATACACGCTGGCGGCAAAGTCGGCGTGCTCCTCGAAGTCAACAGCGAGACCGACTTCGTGGCCAAGACCGAAGGCTTTAACGCTCTCGTAAGAGAGATAGCCATGCACATCGCCGCCATGAACCCCCAGTACGTCAGGCGCGAGGAAGTCCCGGCTGATTTAGTGGAAAAGGAAAAGCAGATATTCGAGGCCCAGGCTAAGGAATCCGGCAAGCCCGCGAACGTCATCCAGAAGATGGTCGAAGGAAAGATCGAGAAGTTCTACAAGGAGATATGCCTCCTTGAGCAGCCCTTTGTGAAGAACCCCGACCTCACCATCGAGAAGCTCGTCATAGAAAACATCGCCAAGATAGGCGAGAACATATCGGTGAGAAGGTTCGCAAGGTTCAAGGTAGGAGAGGGCATAGAAAAGAAAGCAACGGATTTCGCGGCTGAAGTCGCCGCGGCTCAGAAGTAGTCATTTGAAGGGAGCCCGAAGGGGCTCCCTTTTTTTAACCTCACCTCAATGGAGTCCCTCGCGGACTCTACCGGACGCGAAAATGCAATCAGAGACCAGGTACAAAAGAATACTCCTCAAGCTCTCGGGCGAAGCCCTGATGGGAGACAAGGAGTTCGGGGTAGACACCTCCGTCATAACTTCCATCGCCAAAGAAATAAAAGACGTCCACGACAAGGGCGTTGAGGTCGCCGTAGTCATAGGCGGCGGCAACATCTTCAGGGGCGTTTCAGCCAGCGCCAAGGGAATGGACAGGGCTACAGCCGACTACGTCGGCATGCTCGCGACCGTCATAAACGCCCTCATGCTCCAGGACGCGCTTGAAAAGCATTCCGTGTTCACCAGGGTCATGTCCGCCATCGAGATGAAGGAGCTGGCCGAGCCTTATATCAGGAGAAGGGCAGTCCGTCATCTGGAAAAGGGCAGAGTCATAATCTTCGCGGCAGGCACCGGCAACCCGTATTTTACGACCAAGGTCGACGGAGTCTACGACCGCGACCCCATGAAGGACAAGGACGCCAAGCGCTACGAGAACCTGAAGTTCATAGACGTATTGAAAGACAGCCTCAAGGTGATGGACGCCACTGCCATTTCCCTTTGCATGGACAACGGCCTGCCCATCATAGTGTTCAGCATAAAAGTGCCAGGCAACCTCATGAGGGTAGTCATGGGCGATAACATCGGCACCATAGTCACATAAAACCGCAGCGGAGCAGGCAAAATGAGGGAAGAAATCCTGGAGATGAAAAAGAGGACCGACAAGGCCCTGGAAGCCTTGTCGCATGAGCTCGGGTCAATACGCACGGGCCGGGCCTCCATAACCATATTCGACCATGTTAAGGTAGATTATTACGGAACGCCTACGCCCATCAACCAGCTCGCCACACTGGCTGTGCCAGAGAGCAGGACAATTACCATAACGCCGTGGGACGCGTCAGCTGTGCACGCTATTGAAAAGGCGATTATGACATCTGACCTCGGCCTTATGCCCACGAGCGACGGCAAGCTCATACGCGTAAACATGCCGCCGCTGACCGAGGAGAGAAGAAAAGAGTTCGTGAAGCTCGCCAAGAAGTACGGCGAGGAATGCAAGGTCGGCATAAGGAACATACGCCGCGACGCCAACGATGAGTTGAAGAAACTTGAGAAGGACAAAAAAATATCCGAGGACGAGCATAAAAAGCTCGTCAAAGAGGTCCAGGACATAACCGACAAGCAGATAAGCAGGGTCGATGCGATGATAGCCCAGAAGGAAACTGATATAATGGAAGTGTAGCCGGGCGCTGAAAAGCTCCGTCTGTTTTCCAGTCAGGTTCGCGTACCGATGCGGCGTACACAAGTACGCCGCATTTTTCGCATAAAGAGCTTTCCCTTATTTTGCCTTGTGATAACGGTCTGTTTGTGTTAGATTTTTGCTTTACTGGTCCATAGTCAGAAAACCCTATTCCGGGACAGCTTCCAATTACTCCAAATGACTGAAATTTCAAGGGAAAATCTTCCCAGGCATATAGCCGTCATAATGGACGGGAACGGACGGTGGGCGAGGAAGAAACTCCTCAACAGGATAAACGGCCACCGCAAGGGCATAGATGTCGCCCGGGACACGGTGACGCATTGCCGCGAGCTCGGCATCGAGTGCCTGACTCTGTATACCTTCTCAAGGGAGAACTGGAACAGGCCTGTTCACGAAGTCGAGATGCTGATGAAGTTTCTCGAGATACACCTGAAGTCCGAGGAGAAGAACCTCATTGAAAATAATATCCGCTTCCGCCCGATAGGGAATATAGAAGAGCTGCCCAAGGGCGTCAGGAAAGTCATCGCCGACCTTGTCGCCAAGACTGCCAGCAACACCGGCATGGTATTGCAGCTTGCGTTGAGCTACAGTGGCCGCGAGGAGATAACCAGGGCGGCTCGCGCCATAGCAAAGCTCGTATCCGTTGGGGCGCTCCGGCCTGAAGATATCACTGAAGAGATGGTGCAGGCGAACCTGTACACAGCCGGCATGCCTGACCCTGACCTCCTTATCCGCACCAGCGGAGAGAACAGGATAAGCAATTTCCTTTTATGGCAGCTCGCTTACACTGAAATATACATAACAGACGTGCTCTGGCCCGATTTTACGATGGGCCATCTCGATGAGGCCATAAGGGATTACCAGAAGCGCGACCGCAGGTTCGGCCTCGTCAAGGAAAAGGGCGTAGGGGCCGCCCGCTAACGGATTATCTGAGTTTCGCTCACGGAGGGCGCTTCTGAAAAGGGTATTGAGCGGGGTCGTTCTGATCCCGATTGTCGTATACATTGTGCTTTTCGCGCCGCAGTACCTGATCCTCGCGGTCTCCACGATACTTGCCTTTCTGGCCCTGCTTGAGTTCAACGGCCTCGGCCTCCACAAGAAAAGGGACGGCGCGTTCGACCTGCTCGGCGCGGCAACAGGCGCGGCCCTGGTGCCGCTCCTGTTCTTCTGCGGTCTGGAAGCCTTCCTTCCGGCGCTCGTATGTCTGGTCTTCCTCTTCTACCTTTACGGACTCCTGAGCAAAAGAGAGCTTCCAGAATCTTCCCTGGACATATCGCACAAGGTCCTGGGGCTTGCGTACCTGGGCCTTCCGCTTTCATTCCTTACTCCGCTGGCCGAGTTCGAGCAGGGGCGCTTGTGGCTCATGTTCCTGCTGGTAGTCATCTGGTCGAACGACACCTTCGCGTACTTCGCCGGCAGGAAGCTTGGCAGGCATAAGCTCGCGCCTGTCATAAGCCCGAAAAAGACCGTCGAGGGCGCTGTTGCCGGGGTCATTGGCGGGGCAGCGGTCGGACTTGTCTTTGTTCACTTCACGGGCATGGATTCCAGCCCTTTGAATACAATTGTAATAACAGTTGTTGTCGGAATCGTGGCCATGGCAGGCGACCTTGCCGAGTCCCTTTTGAAAAGGGGCGCTGGGGTGAAGGACTCCGGCACGATAATACCCGGCCACGGCGGGGTGCTCGACAGGATAGACAGCCTCATATTCCCAATCCCGCTTCTTTATTATTACCTCGTACTCAAGGCTTTTTATGCGTAAAAAAGGCATCTCTATACTCGGCTCCACGGGCTCGATCGGCGTCAACACTCTCGAAGTGCTGCGGATGCACCCGGACAGGTTCAAGGTTGTCTCCCTTGCGGCCGGGAACAACATAGCCCTCTTGAAAGAACAGATAGAAGAGTTCAGGCCCTCTTTCGTCTCTGTCGCGGATAGTTCCGCAGCAAGCGCCTTGAGGGGTTCTGTATCAGTTCCGGTCGAGATCGGCTTCGGCGTCGAAGGGGCCATAAGGGCCGCTGCTTTTGACGGCGCCCAGATGTGCGTTTCAGCCATATCCGGGGCGGCTGGGCTTCTGCCTACGATGGCAGCCATAAAGGCCGGGGTCGATATCGCGCTTGCCAACAAGGAAACCCTCGTGCTGGCAGGCCCCCTTGTCATGGAAGCGGTCAGGAAGCGTGGTATTAAATTCCTTCCGGTTGACAGCGAGCATTCAGCGGTTTACCAGTCGATTGCGGGCCACAGGCCCGAGGACATAAAGCGCGTGATACTTACCGCCTCAGGCGGGCCGTTCCTCAAAACTCCCATCCAGGATTTCCCCGGCATAACCACTGAGGCGGCTTTGAGGCACCCGAAGTGGAAGATGGGCAGGAAGATATCCATAGACTCGGCCACTCTCGTCAACAAAGGCCTTGAGGTCATAGAGGCGAGGTGGCTTTTCAACCTGCCTCCCGACAAGATATCGGTTGTAATACACCCCCAATCGATAGTACACTCAATGGTTGAATATATAGACGGTTCCATCATGGCACAGATGGGAAACCCTGACATGAAGGGGCCCATTGCCTACGCGCTTTCATGGCCCGAACGGATTGATTCGGGAACGCCCGCGCTCGGCTTCAACGGTCTTTCGCTCGAGTTTCACGACCCTGAGCCTGAGCGGTTCCCGTGCCTTGGGCTCGCTTACGATGCGCTTCGAGTCGGCGGCACGGCTCCTGCTGTTCTGAACGCGGCCGACGAGGTCGCTGTCGCGATGTTCCTCGAAGGCAGGCTCCCTTTTACCGGCATATGCGCCGTGATAAGGGAAGTGATGGAAGGATACGGCCACAAAGAGATAGGCTCCATAGAGGACGTCCTCGAGGCTGACAGGGCAGCAAGGGAAGCGGCAAGCTCCTTTGCCGCCCGCATGTAGTCCAGCCCTCACAAAAAAACACTGGCAAGGGAAGATGACAACCTTAATCTCTTTCATAATCGTTCTTGGGGTATTGATATTCATACACGAGCTCGGGCATTTCGCTGTCGCCAAAGCCTGCGGAGTAGGGGTAGAGAAGTTCTCGCTGGGCTTCGGCCCCAAGCTCGTAGGCATCAAGAGGGGCGAGACCGAGTACAGGATATCCGTCCTGCCGCTTGGCGGGTACGTTAAAATGGTCGGCGAGGCCCCCGGAGAAGAGGTCTCTTCAGAACTCCGGGCGAAGTCCTTCACCCACAAGCCGGTATGGAAAAGGGCCGCCATAGTAGCCGCCGGCCCCGCGATGAATCTGATTCTGGCCATAGCCCTTCTGCCGGTAATATTCATGATAGGCATTCAGCTCCCGGCATACCTCGAAAGGCCAGCTGAGGTCGGCTATGTCGTGCCTGAAGAGCCCGCGCAGAAAGCCGGGATAAAAGCCGGGGACACGGTTGTCTCGGTTGACGGCGAGGATGTAAAGGACTGGGAAGACCTCCTGACGCAGCTTGCCATGAACCCCTCGAAGAAGGTCGAACTCGCGGTCACCAGGGACGGGGAGAAGATACAGACCTCGATAACGCCCGACACTTCAGATCAGACAGGGGCTGGCTACGGCGGGATGTACCCGCCCATGAAGCCGGTCATTGGAGACGTCGCCCCGGGCTATCCTGCCAAAGAAGCGGGCCTCAAGGCTGGCGACCTGATACTCGCGATAGACGGCAAAAAGATAAACCACTGGGCCGAGCTTGAAAATGTAATACACAAGAGCGACGGCAAGAAAAAGCTCCAGGTCCTGAGGGACGGCAAGGAGCTTACATTTGAAGTCACCCCCAAATATAACGAAGACGCGAAGGTCCACCTCATCGGCATATCGAGGCAGGACGAGCTGGTCGTACGCCAGTACGGTTTTGGCGAGTCGATAACAAAGGGCGTCTCTTCCGGCATAGAGATGACCGGCAAGCTCTTCGTCGTCATAAAAGGACTCGTATTGGGCGAGTACTCATTGAAGACGCTTGGCGGCCCCATCATGATAGCGCAGGTGGCGGGGAAGGCGGCTGAATCCGGCCTTGCCGACCTGCTGTCCCTTGTGGCGTTCCTGAGCCTTCAGCTCGGCATCATAAACCTCTTCCCGATACCAGTGCTCGACGGCGGCCATATAGTCTTTTTCGGCATGGAGGCCTTGAAGGGCAAGCCCTTGAGCGAGAAGTTCATGACGATCTCCCAGCAGGTCGGCATAGCGCTCCTGATAGGTCTCATGGTGCTTGTCACATGGAACGACCTTGCAAGGATTTTCGGGTAACTAAAAATCGTTCTTTTTCCTGATCTCCGCGTCAGAGCGTAAATAAAAATGCTCACATATTCACATATATGCTGCGCTTTTTATTTCCGCTCTTCCTTGACCTCAGAAAAAATAACTGATTTTTAGATGTAGTCAGAAGATAATCGTTCTTTTTCCTGATCTCGGCAGGGCAAATAAAAACTCACATATTCACATATATGCTGCGCTTTTTATTTCCGCTCTTTCTTGACATTAGAAAAAATATCTAAGGAATCTCTGATTAATTCATTGTTCGTCATTGCGAGCGTAGCGAAGCAATCTCGTCTAAATCAATCACTTTGAGATTGCTTCGTCGTTTCACTCCTCGCAATGACAGAGCTTGCCTGATTTTCAAAAGGCAGTTTGAAGAAAATTGCGCTTCCCAATCTCTAATTTTTCAGAGGCCCACTGAAGATACTCGCCATTGAATCCTCCTCCTCGTCGGGCTCCATTGCCCTTCTCGAGGACAGGACGCTCGTGTCCGAGTGGAGCGTTGGCAATGCCGGACGCCATGCCATCTGGCTCCTGCCCGCGGTAAAGTCCCACCTCGAAAACGCCGGTCTTGATATCTCACAGGTAGACCTTTTTGCCGTAGCTGTCGGCCCGGGTTCGTTTACCGGCCTCCGGATCGGCATATCCACCGTAAAAGGGCTTGCGTGGCCTCTGGGAAAAAAGGCCGTAGGTGTTTCAACTCTTGCCGCGCTCGCGATGAATGTCCCGTTTTCCAGCCGCCTTGTCTGTCCTGTGCTGGATGCCAGAAAGGGCGAAGTCTACGCGGCCCTCTACGACACTTC
>JACPGA010000125.1:4065-4796 GCA_016182705.1 Deltaproteobacteria bacterium | reverse complement strand
CCATTATTGGGAGTGGTCCAGGAGGCTCGACCTCTCGTATTACAGAAAGGGCCCGGGCGTAGCCTATATAATAGCCTTCTTTACCTTCATATTCGGCAATAACGAGTTTGGCATAAGGATAGGGGCTGTCCTGTTCTCGGCTGCAGCCTCATTCGTGCTGTTCCTTTTTGGAAAAACGCTTTTCGGGAGCGATAGGGTCGGCTTTTACTCGGCCCTCCTCCCGCATATAACGCCGATATTCGCCGTCGGCTCCATCCTGATGACGACAGACATCATGCTCGTCTTTTTCTGGGCGGCGGCAAGCCTGTGCGTCTATATCGGCGCGACTGAAAACCGCTCAATTTTCTGGTACGCCGGGGGAGCGCTCATCGGCCTGGGCTTTTTAAGTAAATACACGATGGTGCTCCTCATTCCGTGCCTCATGCTCTTTTTCCTTACTTCAAGAGAGCGGCGGCGCTGGTTTAAAAAGCCAGAGCCGTATCTTGCCGGCCTCATAAGCCTGGCGCTGGCAACCCCTGTAATCCTCTGGAATATTCTCAATGGACAGGTTACAATAAGGCACACCATGGGCCAGGCCCACCTGGGTGAAGGCGGGCTTTCGATCGTCGACGCCCTCGAGTTCATAGGGGCTCAGGCTGCCCTGCTGATGCCGCTTGTTTTCGCGGCCGTGGTCTACGGAGTAGGGACGGCACTTGTAAGGGGTTTGAAGGAGAAGCGCGGCGAGCTTTTGT
>JACPGA010000125.1:0-3994 GCA_016182705.1 Deltaproteobacteria bacterium | reverse complement strand
GTAATAAAAAGCCTTCACGGCAAGGTGCAGGCAAACTGGGCAGTGGCGGCCTTTGTGACGGCTTTTCCGGCAGCGGCCTGGGCCGTCGAAAGGCTTTATGAGAGAAGGCACAGAACTGTAGCGTTCCTGACCATGGCGGCGATAGTGATGGGAGTCGCCGCTTCTTTTTTGACTTACTTCCCCTGGCTTCTGGAGCCTCTTGGCGCCAAGAAGATACTTACAGGCCCGCCATATAACAGGGTAACAGGCTGGGCAGGGCTCGGAGAGAGCGTCTCGCGGATTAGAAAAGAAATGAGCGGCCCATCTGGTAAGGGCGAGCCGTTCATCATAAGCTCCACCTACCAGATAGCGGGCGAGCTGGCCCTGTACACCGAGGGCAACCCGGTCGTCTTTAACGTGAACACGGGCGGACGGCGCATGAACCAGTACGATTTGTGGCCGGGCCCCGCGGGGCTTTCCGGCTTTAACGCGGTTTACGTGAAGGACGGGGACGCGGCGCTTGACCCTGAAGTTAAAGCCGCTTTCACAAGCTGCGATAAGGAACTGATAACCGTCAGCTGGGACGCAAGGCCATTGAAGAGGTTTACCGCGTTCCGGTGCTACGGTTTCAAGGGTTTCGAGACGGGCAGGATAGAAAGCTATTAGATTCAGCGGAGGGTTTTTTTGGAAGAGTCGGTTTCGATTGTAATACCGGTATATGAGGAAGAAGAGTCGCTTCCCCATCTCTATAAGTCCATCAAGGATGTGATGGACAAGCTCAAGAGAAAATACGAGATAGTCTTTGTCGACGACGGCAGCAGGGACGGCACCCTGAAGGTAGTGGAGTCTTACCAGAAGAAAGACCCGACGGTCGTCGTCGTCTCCTTCAGGAGAAACTTCGGCCAGACTGCCGCGATGGCAGCCGGGTTTGAGTACGCCCAGGGCGACATCATAGTCACTATGGACGCCGACCTGCAGAACGACCCCAATGACATACCCAAGCTCCTCGAGAAGATGAAGGGCAACGACGTCGTCAGCGGCTGGAGGAAAAAGAGGCAGGACAAGTTCATATCCAGAAGGCTCCCGTCCATGATAGCCAATGGGCTCATATCGAAGGTCACGGGCGTTCACCTGCACGACTACGGATGCACGCTCAAGGCCTACAGGAAAGAGGTCATAAAGAACGTGCGCCTGTACGGCGAGATGCACCGCTTCATCCCGGCCATCGCGAGCTGGGTCGGCGCGTCCATAACCGAGGTCGAGACGAACCACCACCCCAGGAAGTTCGGAAAATCAAAGTACGGGATATCGCGCACAATAAGGGTCGTGCTCGACCTCATCACGGTCAAGTTTCTCCAGAGCTTTTCCACGAGGCCCATACATGCCTTCGGCCCGGGCGGGCTGCTTTTAGGTTTCATAGGCTTCATAATAGCCCTGTACCTGAGCTTTGAGAAGATAGTGCTCGGCCAGAGCATCGGCGGCAGGCCGCTCCTGTTCCTCAGCGTGCTCCTCATGATACTCGGGGTGCAGCTCGTCATAATGGGCCTTCTCGGAGAGATGCTCGCCAGGATATATCACGAGTCCCAGGGCAAGCCCATATACACGGTAAAGAAGGTGCTCGGAAGATGAAGGCCGTCCTGTCGACATTAGTCAAGATACTCATAAGCGGAGCGATAATGTACTTCCTGCTCCGCAACATGGATCTTCAGGCCTTCTGGCAGACCTTCTCTTCGGTCCAGCCGCTCGCCGTGGTCTTCGTCGCCTTTCTTATCATTTTCAACCAGTCGGTTTCAAGCTACAGGTGGTCGGTCATCCTGAAAAAGGATATGGACGTTTCCTATTTGAGGCTCCTTTCCATATATTTCGTGGGCATGTTCTTCAATAATTTCTTGCCGACAATGGTCGGCGGTGACATCGTCAAGGGCTACTACCTGTACAAATACTCGCGCAAGGGCGATGTTGCCCTGGCCTCCATATTCATGGACAGGTACTCGGGTTTTGCCGCGCTCATGGTCATAACCGCCATCGCGCTCATCCCGGGCTACGCGCTCATTTCAGGGACGGGCCTATCGGGCTTTTTCGCCCTCCTCATAGGCGGGTTCGTCGTGATGAGCCTGGTTATCTGGGTGGGGCCTCTGCATTCCGGGGCCATGCGCCTGGCCAACAAGGTCCACTTCTACGGCATCAACAAGAAGATAGACACATTCTACAAGGTCCTCATGAGCTACAAGCGCCACCCGGACATCCTCGTGAAGGCGTTCATCTGCTCCCTTGTCGTGCAGTGCGGCGTGATGATAGGCTACTATGTCCTGGGCCTGGGCCTGGGGCTTGATATACCGCTTGCCTATTACTTCCTGTTCATTCCGCTCACCACGGTCATCGCCATGCTGCCCATCTCCCTTTCGGGGCTCGGCATTCGTGAAGGCGCTTTCGTATTCCTCTTCGCCATGGCAGGGGCTACCAAGGAGCAGGCTTTGACGCTCTCGCTCATGTGGTTCGCCGTAGGCGTTATCGTCAGCATCATAGGCGGCATTGAGTATATCAGGATGGGCGGCAGGAAAGCCGTAGAGGACGCCGTGTCCAGAGAGTAGCCAGAAAACAATTCAGATGATATAATCCATCGTCAATCGCGAACCAATCAGGAGGATTTATGGCCGTAGACAAAGAACTCCTCGACATACTCGCCTGTCCCAAGTGCAAGGGGGCGGTGAAGCTCTCCGCCGCCAAGGACGGGCTCGTGTGCGAGAAGTGCAGGATAATGTACCCCATCAAGGACGACATCCCGGTAATGCTCATTGACGAGGCTACGCCCGTAAAGTAACCGGGCGTTTTCGCCATTCCCATCCTGAAAGTCTTTCCAGATATGGCGTTAAAGGGTGTCATCGGCCCGGCTTCGTTTCATCCCGTAAAACATCCCGAGTAATTAAATCAAGCCTTGTCCCGGTTTTCGCTGGGGGCAAGGCTTTCTGCCGTGCCCTGAAACCGCATGGGCCAAAGGCTTTACCGTTTGCCCGGAAAGAGGATATGTGTTATAAAAAACGGGTTAATCCCCGGAACATTCAAAGGCCTTACGAAAGAGAGCCGCAAGGACCCGTATGAGACGATACCTGAGCCTTAAGAGGGCAGAGGCCCTCATGGAAAAGTTCAAAAAGGTCCGCATACTTGTCATAGGCGACCTCATCATGGACCATTTCATCTGGGGCAAGGTAAGAAGGATATCGCCTGAGGCTCCCGTGCCTGTCGTCGAGGTCACTTCCGAGTCCATTGTCCTGGGCGGCAGCGCCAACGTGGTCAACAACATCCACAGCCTCGGAGGGCGGGCGGTCGTGACCGGCGTTATCGGCAGCGACAACGATGGCAGAAGGCCCATCGAGATGCTCAAGGAAAAGGGCATACCGGCTGAGGGCATCATAAAAGACCCCCGCAGGCCGACCACCATAAAGACCAGGATAATCGCCCACAGCCAGCAGATGGTCAGGTTCGACCGGGAGAAGAAAGACAGGATAGGTCCGGAGACTTCGGCAAAGGTCATAAGCTACATAAAAAAGGCGGTCAAGGCCGCGGACCTCGTGGTCATATCAGACTATGCCCAGTCTGCCAGAGCCTCGGCAAACCTGTGGCGGTCGACCCTAAGGTCGAGCATTTTGATTATTACAAAGGAGTCACGATAGTGACCCCGAACAACCTTGAGGCGTCTCAGGCCTCAGGCGTGGATATAACCGACGACGAGACGCTCCACAGGGCAGGCGAGGTGCTTTTCAACAGGTTAGGGTGCCAGGCGCTCCTCATTACAAGGGGCGAGAACGGCATGAGCCTGTTTGAGACGGCTTCCGAGACCCATATACCCACGGTCGCCAAAGAGGTCTTCGACGTAAGCGGCGCGGGAGATACCGTAATAGGGACTCTGGCACTCGCGCTCGCCTCTGGGGCGAGCTTCAGGGAGGCGGCCGTGCTTGCCAACTTCGCCGCCGGGGTTGTCGTAGGCAAGGTGGGAACAGCGACCTCGGACCCGGAA
>JACPGA010000124.1 GCA_016182705.1 Deltaproteobacteria bacterium | reverse complement strand
TAGCCCCGCAAACCCGCGGCCTCTGTCCGGCGGCCCTCACGCGCTCCCGAAAGGAGCGCCTCCTCGACGCTCTCCCTTGCTAAAAGCGCGGCAAAAGCTCTTTCGGAAAGCCGCTCGGATGCCGCTATGTGGCTGTTCATGACAGTTAATATAGTGACTATCACCCCTGAAAGGATGGCAAGAGAGATGAGGACTTCAAGCAGGGTAAATCCATTTTCGCCAGCGCGCCTGAAAACCGGTAAGTTCAAATTATCTTCACCTTGCCGGAGTAAGGGTTGTACGTTATCGTGCACGTCCTGCCCCCGGAGGCAAGCGAGATGGAGAACGGCTCCGCCCCGGTCGGCTGAAAAATGACCTGCGCCTCGCCTGTTTTCTTCGCGCCGTTGTTCTCCATAAGCTCCGTTATGGCAGTTGTCCGGCCAAGTCGCACAAATGCCGGCATACGTTCGGGCGGGACGTAAGGACCACCGTCGGTCTTACTGGCCTCGAGCCTGTTCCCGCCTATATCAAAGCTCAATTTGTAATTGGATTTTTCAGCGGCTGCCGAGTCGTCGAGCTGCCTGATGAGGGAAGCGACCCTTCTCGCGTCCGAGCGGAACGCTGACTCTTCGAATATTGAAAGCCTCGGGATTACTGTTAAAAGAATTGCTCCAAGGAGGGCAAGTACTACCGCGAGCTCCAGAAGGGTGAATCCGCGCGCTCGTGGCAAGCCTTCAGATCGCAAACTCCGCATGAGCGTTCTCCAACAGGGACACGGGAACAGAAAAGGCCAATATACATTTTATATATCTTTCGCGCAGCCCGTTCAAGTGATATTTGTCACTCATGACAGGCATTTAGGGCCAGAACAGCGCAGTTTTACCTGAGGCTGTCCCTGAGCCCTTCGGCGAGAATCTTATAACCATCGGCGGCAGGGTGGACGCCGTCATAGAACAGGCGCTGGTTTATTGTCCCGCCGCTGCCAAGAAACTTCCCATACAGGTCGATATACCTGAAAGACCCGGCAAGGGATGCCCGCCTCACTTCCTCATTGAGCTCCCTTATAAGCAAATCCCGGCCCGGGTCAGCGGCAGGGAGAACGCTTATAAAATACTTCTCTGTGGCCTGTACCCTCGAGAATATGAGGCTGATGTTCAAGGCCGTCTCTTCAACGCTCCTGTATTTCAAATCGTTATGGCCGACAAGGAGATAGAACTTCGATATCCTGAGGTTGTTTACATTCCTGTCGAGCCTCTGAAGGACGCCCCTGGAGGTGTCAGACCCGATGCCCCTGTTTAGCGCGCCAGCTTCAGGCAAAAGCTCACAGATCGGGAACTGCGCCGCGATGCTGTCTCCGGCGATGACTGCCCTGGCCTCTTTTGCCGAGGCGTTCAAAGCGGCGTAGGAGTCCACCGCTGCCTTGTAATAGATGTCCTCGAGGAAGTCTTCCCGCGGATCAAAGTGCCTCTGGTAGTAGCCCCGGATGTCCTTATGGACAAGAAAATACCAGCCGAGAAAAGATATGAGAATGACATTGACGGCAATGGAAAGGCGGCGCGTCATACCGGGCGGTAGAGCCGTTCGAACCTGCCTATCCTGGCCATGATCTTTTTGGCGATCGGCCTGTCGAGCTTCTCGACAAAGGTGAAGCCCAGGAGCGCCGTGAGCAGGACCGCGGCCACCGCTACCACAAGGGCCGCGTTGACACCCAGGGCGGTCGTCGCGAGGGCTCCCAGGACGACGTAGCCTACAGGCTGGTGCAGCAGATAACTGGAGTACGATATCCTTCCCAGGAATGCGCAAGGGCTCAGTATTCTGAAGAGCGACGGGTATGCCCTCTCAGCCCTTTCAGCCACGAGGAACAGGAGCGAGAAAGCCGGGATCCCTATGATAAGCTCGTTTCCGTCCTTGTAGATGCCTATTGTGCCAGCGGTTGTGAGTATGATTATGAAAAGGAACTCCCATATGCTCAGGTCCTCTTTCATGACCTTGTATGCGCCTATTCCAGCCCAGAAGATGAGAAAATAATAGAAGTTGTGGCCCATCGGGAATTTGAAGAGGAAAAAATGCACAGCAGCGAGAGCGAATATCGCGAGAAACGTGGCATAGAAATAAAGCCTCTTTCTCATGTCGATCACGCCCCAGAGAAGGGCGAACAGCACGTAGAACTTCACCTCGACATAAAGGCTCCAGAAGGCCCCATCCAGGTATCTTTTGTGGAATATGTCCGGGACCATGGCTAAATTGAAGGCGGTGTCCGTGAGCGCGTTCCTGTTCGGCTGATTAAAGACCGCTGAATGGGCGTACTCGAGCGCGATGATAACGGCTATCGCTACCCAGTATGGAGGCATAAGCCTCGAAAGCCTGGCTGTGAGAAAATCAAGCGGCCCTTTCTTGTTCTGGATCGTATGGTATATGATGAAGCCGCTTATCATGAAAAACAGGTGCACGCCTGTCCAGCCGAAGCCGAAGCTGAATAAAGGCTCTCCGGCAAACGCGTTTCCCGGGTATTTTTCAGGATATCTTACGGTGAAATGAAAAAGGAGGACCATGACAATGGCCGCCCCACGCAGGAGGTCCAGCCAGAGAATGCGGTTAGCCGGGCGGGCCACCGCTGGAACAGCTCCATTTTTTTTATTTTTTTCGCTTGCCTTGGACATTTTCAATACCTGAATATTAAAGACCTTACAGCAATTTTGAATACCGGCCTTAACCTGCAAAACCAGCAAAATACAAAGGTTTTCAGGATTATATCATTACGGCATTTCCGAGAAAAGCTTTAAAAAAACCGCCCCTCCCGCATCTGTTCATAAACAGCCTCCTTGTCGAAAAACCGGTTTTGTGATTAGATTAACAGGGCTGCACACGGCAATCAAAAGGTCGATGAAGAAAATCCTTATAGTAGACGATGAGGATTGCATCAGGCTTGTTCTCTCCGAGTTCCTCAAAAACAGGGGTTTTACCGCTTGCGAGGCAAAAGACGGCTTCGAGGCCATCTCTATTTTCTCAAGAGAGCGCCCAGACGCCGTTCTCCTTGACCTTTCCATGCCCGGCATGGACGGCATGGAGGTCCTTTCCAGGCTTACCGGCCAGGACCCGTCTATTCCTGTAATCATCCTTACCGCCAACGGCGAGATAAGCTCAGCGGTCCAGGCCGTCAAGAGCGGCGCGTTTGATTTCATCTCAAAACCCCCTGATTTCGAAGAGATCACAATAAGGCTCAACCGGGCCATTGAAAAGGCCCAGCTGAAAAAGAGCCTCGCGCGCCTTTCAAACTCCGTCGAGGCCTCCTTCGCGAGATACCTTGGCAAAAGCCCCGCGATAAAGACCGTCATAAGCCAGGTGCACAGGGTCGCGCCGTCCCCATTCTCCGTCATAATACAAGGCGAGACTGGCACAGGTAAATCGACCCTGGCCGAGCTTATCCACAACCTGAGCGC
>JACPGA010000127.1 GCA_016182705.1 Deltaproteobacteria bacterium | reverse complement strand
TTTAAACCAAGCACGGTTTACCCGGCGTAGCGAAGCATAAGGTTGGGGGAGGGGCGAGCAGGCGGGGCGGTAGGGATGCCCCCGGAGGGGGTTGAGGAAGGTAAGCGGGCCTGCTCGGAGGCAGGAGGCAGATAGCGAGCGAGCCGGGTAAACAAAAAAACGCGGTCACGTCGCAAAAGGCCTTTTTGCACAAAATTGTGGGCGCAGCCCACCCTACTAATAATCCCCCTCCTCCCCCTTTAGAAAAGGGGGAAGTTCAACGACACCCTTCTAACATTGCCTGCTTAATATCGAGGCGACCTCGCCGGAGAGCTCGGCGGCGCTCGCTGGTTTCATGAGCGCCTTTACTCCCTTATCCCTGAAGTACTCGTACTTTTCCCTGTCGGAAGTGAAAAAGAGAAACCTCGCGCGAATGCCCGGGAATCTCTCTTCAGCCCTCTTCAAAAGCTCCATCCCGTTCATCCGGGGCATTGAAAAATCGCTGACTATCGCGGCATAGTAGCCGGACTCTATCTTATTTAAAGCTTCAATCCCGTTACTGGCCGTCTCCACCCGGCCCTCGTCCTCAAGCACGGCAGTGACTACGTCAGCCACGGCCTTGTCATCGTCAGCCACAAGGAGCCGTTCATCCCAGACCGCGGGGAGCGACCTCATGGCCCCGAGGAACCTTCCAAAACCGGCTCTCGAACCCAGGAATCTTTCAACAGCCCTCTTGTGCTGCTGTATGCGCGCGGCTACGGGTATGAAAAGCCTGGAATCCTGTTTGAGAGCGTCTATCACCTTGAGGAACTCGCGGTTCCATTCGGACGACTCGGTAGTGGCTATGCAGTCTATGAGGTTGTCATTCGTAAGCCTTCCAGCGTCTATTCTCTTCTCAGCGAGATTGAAGTAGTCTTTTGTCCGGCCCAGGGCCTCTTCGTCCAGCTCGAGCGATGACAGGCCTTCAGTAGACCTTATGTGGGGGCCAAAGCCCTGGAGCAGACGCATGTGCTCTTCTTCTTCAAGAGCAAGCCCTTTCAAAAGACTCTCAAGTTCGGCGTCGTCCCTTACCGCCGAGGCCCCTTTCCAATAGATACGCGCGGCAGTCTCTTCCATCTCTGAAAGCTTTCCGAGCATCTCTGGCAGTCTGGGCATCTCCTGACTCCTGAAATTCAGGCATTCCGGGACTAAACCGGTTTGTCTATAAGTACTTAAAGCAGACTATATGAATATATCAGATTTTTCCGGAGGGTGTTTTGAGGAGTAAAAATTTGTAAAATCTGGCAGTTTTCAATCAGTGACCTTATGGCCGTTCAAGGAAAGCCAGTTCCCCTGCTCGGCTGAAAGCCTTGTCTGGCAGACATACCAGTTTTCAGAATAGATGCGCACCCATCCGAGCCGCTCCAGCTCCGGCACCTTCACCCCGAGCACGCACCACGCGAGCACGTCATGGCAGTAGGTGGGGCAGCCGTAAAACCTGCCCTCTCTCGAAAGCCAGCCTGACGAGGCCTCAGGCGTGTAATACGGCGTCTTTCTCCAGTCGAGCAATGTGAAGTGCTCTTCCCTGACGATCTCGAGCACCTCGTCTTTTTCATGCTTGTCCTTGAAACGGGACCTGCCGACCTCGATCCAGCTCTCGCCGTTATCCGTCATCCAGTAGGATTTGTCAGCGGGCTTTTTCTGGCCGCCGGGCTTTACAAGGAAATATTTTTGCAAGGTATCTTCCATGGGGATTCGAACAGCATATCCGCACGGCTGGCTCAATTCAAGTCCTTTTCGGCTGCCTATCTCCAGTCGATAACTGTCTTTATATTTTTCAACGGGTCTTCCCTGTACGCCTTTTTAAAGTCAGCCGGTGCAAACTCCGCGTTCAAAAGGCTTCTTGCGTGACCGGGCCATTTGAGCTCGGCGTGGGCAAGGCTCTCGAGAGCCATTGTAAAATGGCGCGGAGCGGAGCTTATTGAGCCTATCAATGTCTGGTTGCCGTCTATTATTCCTGTAATAAGGCTGCCGTCCGACCTTATCATGCCCCTTCCAGAGGCGAAGAAAATAAATACGCCGTTCGGCGCGAGTGAGCGCAAAAGGCCGCAGGCTGATTCAGGGTCGCCAGCCGCCTGGTATATGAGGCCGAACTTCCCGCCAGCGGCTTCAGACAGCTTTCCGGGCTTGAGCTTCCTGGCGTCGATATAATTGCCGCCTATGGCCCTGAGCCACTGCGGGCGCGCTGACCGTTCATCAACAATATCAACGCACCAGACCTCAGCGCCGCGCAGCACAAGGGCCATCGATGCCAGAAGCCCTACCGGGCCAGCGCCCATGACAAGACACCTGAGCCCGTGAAACCATGGCGCCCCGCCGGTTTCTGGCAGCCTCCTTGAAGCCTCCGCAGCTTCGTTCAGGGCCTTCTGGACGGTTGAGAAGGGCTCGCAAAGCACGCCGAGCCGTTCAATGCCGGATGGGAGCTTTACACAGTTGGCCGCGCTGTCCACCACGAACTCTGAGTTGAAACCGTCCGCGTAGCCGAGCCCGCGCTCAGCGTACCTGCCAGTTTCGCACATGTCAGGCCTGCCGATGCGGCATGGGCCGCACGCTTCGCACCCCCTTCTGATGGTGAAGGTCACGAAATCGCCTGGCATCAAACCCTCTACATCCGGGCCTGTTTCAACAAGCCGGGCAAGCACCTCGTGGCCTGTTATGAGAAAATTGCTGTTATCCGGAGGGATGAAGCCCTTGCGTGAAAGGACCTCCCTGTCTGTCCCGCACACGCCGGTGCTCAATACAGCCGCTTTTACGTCCGTGGCGGCGGACACCTCCGGCTCCGGCCTTTGGGCATACTTCAAAACGCCTGCTGAATAATATAACAGGCTTACGCTGTCTTGAACGTTCGCGGCCAGGCTGTCTTGAGCCACATCCAGGCCATGGTGAAGCTTGGCTCTGCGCGGAACATGGCCGAGCGCACTTTTCTCAGGTCACGGCCCGCGGCGCGCGATGAGAGGCCTTCCAGAAGCTCCAAGGCCTCGACAGGGTCCTGTTTTTTCACGAGCCTGGCGAGATCAAAAGTCACGTCGAAGTTCCATGGCTCCAGGGCAAATGCCTTCCTGAGCATCGCTACAGCCCTGTCCTTGCCCGGCCCGTGCGCGAAGAAGCCGTGCCCCTTGTAAAGGGTCGCAACGGCGTCGGCCCTCTTGCCCTGCTGGACGTAGACATGTGCCATCGCCTCCCAGACCTCGGGGTTTCTCGGCATGAACCTGGCTGCCTGCGAGTATATGCCTATGGCCTTGTTTCCAAAGCCTGAAGCGAAATGCCTTGAAGCGGCTATTCTGAAACTTTCCCAGGACTCCTCGAACTTTTTCATACGCGCGAGAAGCGGGGCCGCCTGAGCCTTTGCGGCCGCCTCCAGGCAGCTTTCCCTGTCATATGGCTTTTCCCGCCGTAAAAACATCCTGCCTCTTGTAATTGGGGAGGGCGTAAGTACGCCCTGTTCAACCGCATTCTGCAACAACTTCGAAACTTTTCAAGTGACTTTGGACACGAACCCGCGAAACCGGGATAGAGAAAACACAAGTCACAGCATTTTTTTCCGGCGAGGAGTAATTAAAACTCCTGGGCTTGGACAAAAGGGGCCTGGCCTGTCGCTTGGGTTCGCGTATCCCGGGGTGATTTCAATGGAAAGGCATTTTACGGACATGCTGGCAAAATCAAGCTCCGACATGAACCGGCTCTCAGAAGAATCAAAAGAGCTGTTGAGTTTCGTGACAAAGCACTTTTTCAACAAGGTGCCGAGCATGAGCGCCCTGGCCGGCATAATCATGGGCGCATTGGTCTCTTCCACCTTCAGTACCCCGCCCGTGCGCTCAATGATGGCGCTGTTCGGCATAGTAGGCCGCGACGCTGGCGCTGCCGTCGCGAGCCCGCTGGCGTACAGCCTTCTGTCAGTTTTCCTTCCACTGTTCTCGGCTGCGTCAACTATCTACCTTGTCCAGAAGGCTCTTAAATCCTACAGAAAAAGACAGCTCGTTAAATACACCGCGGCGGCCTCGCGTCTTGACGATGAAAAACTCTCAGAGCTGGGCTCCAGGCTCGCTCTTCTGGAAGAGGCCAAAAACACGGGGCTTTTGACGGCTGGCGAATACGAGACCAAGACAGCCGTATTATACCAGAGTTACACCGGCAGGCTCCCGTCAGGCGTGGAAGAGTTCATCGTAAAGAAGCTGACGAGTTAGGGAGGCGCGAGTATACTTTTTATCTAATTACCTGAAACAACGCGCATAAAGGAGGTGCCATGGACAGAATGGAAGATTTTCAAGCGCCAAAAAAGCCTGATAACGAATTTAAAAACGAGTTCAAGGAGTTCCTTTACTTTCTCAACAGGCAGGTCTTCAACCAGATACCGAGCGTGAGCGCCCTGGCAGGCGTCCTCGCCGGAGCATGGGTAGTCTCGACTTTCACGGCCTCTCCCATAAAAGGGACGCTTGCCGAATGGGGCTTCATAAAGGGCGGCACGCACGTCGTAAGCTCAGGCATGTACAAGTTCCTTTCATTCGCGCTGCCGATAGCCGCCGCGAGCGTGACGGCCTATATCGTGCAGAAGGCCCTGAAGGCTTTCCGTGAGATGCAGATAGAGCTTGGCGAATCAAGGGCAACGCGCCTTTCCGTGGAAAAGCGCGCCGAACTACAGGGCAAGCTCACCGTCCTTGAGGCCGCCAGAGAGGCAGGCATACTTTCCTGGAGCGAATACCGTACAAAAATGGCTAACATCTATCAGCCGTATGTAAAAAAACCCGGGTCAAAGGTAGAAGAGCTGATCGTGAGCAAGGTGGCGTCGAAGATACAGTGAAATCTTTTTTGAAATGAACGGAAATGCAGACGGGCCGGGAGAAAAACTCCCGGCCCGTTGTTTATTCGTGATCGGACCAGCGCTTACGCTATGCCGAACCTTCTTTTGAGTTTAACCAGGGACAGCACCGCGCTTCTTACCTCTTCATCGGTGGTCGCCTCTTTAAAGAACTCGGCTTCAGAAGGGTCGTTAAGCCTTGCCTTGAGAGTGCCGCCTCCGTTTTCCACCTCTTCATCCCAAAGCTTGTTCATCAGCATGAGAAAGCGCGACTGGGTGTTAGATTCGAATTGAGGCTTATCGTGAGCCGAATAAAGGTGTTCGGCAGCCGCGAGCCCTATGGTGTCGAGAGCGACCCTGAGACTGACGCCGTTATTACGTATCTCGATATGCCTGCGCTCTTCCTCCGAAAGGTTCAGGGTTTTGAATGTGATCTTTTCATCCATGAACGCGGTCCTCCTCTATAGCTGTTTTCTCAATGTGTAAGCCCGGGCTGAGTTACTCTACAAGAATGTCCAGCGCCTCTTCATAACAGATGAGCCTGAGCAGCGGTCCCGATTCGGAATGCGCCCGAATCTCCGCCTTCTCATCCGTTCGCTCAGGCGCTTCTGCATATTCCTTATAGAGAGGCGGACTATATGTTTGCTTCCCAAGACGTCCTCTCTTTGGATAAAGAAGAACCGGTATTCCAGCTTGTTACATAAGCTTTCATAAAACTTACACCTGACAGGCTCACCAGCCAGACACCCGTTGCCCCTGCACCATCGAGGATACTGAATATCAGGCTGTATTTAAGTGATTTTAGCTACGCCCGGCAAATCTTTCGTCTTGTGCGCAAAACTGTATAGATTTTCTCCACTCGTGAATTTTTCGCCTGCCCTGTTAACTCTGCCTGATATTTCGTAAACGCGCAATATATTCATATATCCGCGCGAAGAAGTCAATGCTGAAATATATCTGTAAAAAATCATCGGCGCGGCCTTCTCCATCAGGTAACGAGCCTCACAGGCTTGTAAATGCAAAAGGGGCTACAGATTCCTCTGTAGCCCCTTATTCCTGTCAAACCGCGCCCTATCCCTGAAAGATTACTTTTTCAAACGCATGACGCGCCATTACACAACTGCAGGTACACGTGTTTCGCGGAAGGGACTTTGCGCTGTATGGCGCTCTGGATGGAATGCATCGTCCGCTCGAGCTCTACGTCCCTGAGCGTGTCCTCGAAATCGACATAAGCCGCTATTATGCACTCGCCGGAGCCCAGCTGCATGGACTTTATCTGTCCTATGTCCTTCACATGCGGATGCTCTACTATTATCCGCCTTGCCACCTGCAGATGCGCGCCGTCAATCCTCTCGCCGATGATGAGTTTGCGCATCTCGTTTGCGAGGAAGTAAGTAAGTCCAAACAGAAGAAGACCGATGATGACGGAAGATACGGCGTCATACATCGGGTTATGCGTCAGGAAGGCCAGCAGGTTGCCCGTGAGGGCAACGAACAGGCCTATCAGAGCCCCGGTGTCCTCTACGAACACGACGACCTTTCCCGCGTCCTTCGATTCCACAAGCTCATCGTAAATCTGTGAGATTGAATTGCCTCCGATGGACTGCCTTGCAACCCACCACGAGTAACCCTCGGCAGCCACGGCTATTCCGAGTATGGCGAAGTTGATATACAGGTGCTTCAGCTCTTCGGGATGCAGCAGTTTATGAACGCCCTCATATACCGAGTAGATACCTCCGAGAGCGAACAAGAGGATGGCGACTATGAAGGACCAGAAATATTCTTCCTTGCCGTAGCCGAACGGGTGGTCATGGTCAGCCGTCTTCTGAGAGCGTTTATATCCCAGCAGCAGCAATACCTGGTTGCCTGTGTCGGCAAACGAATGAACAGCTTCGGCCAGCATACCCGCGCTGCGCGTGATGAGCGCCGCCGCGAGTTTCACTATGAAGATTCCAAGATTGACGAAAAACGCTACTTTAACAGCATGTACGCCTGAAGCCATATTCCTTTTATTCCTCCGAAAATTTGTCTGAACAGCCAGACTCAAGCCCTTGTAATGCTACCATGCCTGTACCCGGCTGTGAAATGCAAAAGAGGCTACGGCAACGCCGTAACCCCTTGAGTTTTCTGCCGAGGGGGCGAACCAGCGCCCTTGGCGCTTATTGCGCCTTGATTTTTGGTTCAGTATGTTTTACGACACTCATTGCCGTCGCGATAATGGAGGACATATCTCCAAAATTGGAAGGCAGTATCAGCGTGTTGGTTGCCTTGGCAAGATGCCCGAATTGTTCTACAGTTTTTTCCGCGACGCGCAATTGAACCGCTTCCATGCCGCCGTCAGCCGTGATAGCTTCANNGCTACTTTGTTAAGCCCTTCCGCGGTGGCGGTCGCTATCTCTGTGATTGCCCTGGCCTGACCCTCGGCTTCGTTTATCTGCTTTATCTTGTAAGCCTCGGATTCCAGCTCGACCTTCTTTTTCTGGCCTTCCGCGACGTTTATCGCGGAAAGTCTCGCGCCTTCAGACTCCAGGACGATAGCCCTTTTTTCTCTTTCAGCCTGCATCTGTTTTTCCATCGCGATCAGGACGGATTTGGGCGGCACGATATTTTTTATCTCATAGCGCAACACCTTGACGCCCCATAATTTAGCCGCTTCGTCAATAGAGCCTACAATTGACGCGTTTATGGTCGTTCTTTCCTCAAAGGTCTTGTCGAGGTCTATCTTGCCCATTTCGCTTCGCATCGTAGTCTGGGCAAGCTGGGTTATCGCGAAAAAATAGTTATGTATTCCATATGACGCCATCTTCGCGTCTATTACCTGAATAAATACAACGCCATCGACCCCCACCTGGACGTTATCCTTGGTGATGCAGACCTGCTCGGGGATATCGATAGCCTGCTCCTTCAAGCTGTGCTGATAAGCGACTCTGTCGACAAATGGAACTATGTAGCTGATACCCGCATGCAATGTGGCATAATATTTACCGAGGCGCTCAACGACGTACGCGCTTTGCTGCGGCACGATCCTGACACCCTTAAAGATAACGATTACAACGACAAGAACAAAACCAATCAGAACAAATTCCATGCTTTCCTCCCCAACCCGGGTTACTCTATTTTTCGTACCTTTACCCTGATGCCTTCCATACCGGTTATCTCAGCGACGGCGCCCGCCGGGATAACTTCTTTTGAATCGCTGAACGCAATCCATTCAGACCCTCTATAGGAAACAGCGCCTTCGCTATCAACCGAAATCGCCCTTACTACCTTTACTTTTTGCCCTATGAACTCCTGCGATATTTCAGATTTCCTGAAAAACTGCTTTTTCGCGAAGGTCCTCAATATCAGCAGCATGGCTGAAGAAGAGATCGCGAATACCAGCAGCTGGCTTGTAAAATCAGGGGTGATCCCGACCCATGTCAAAAAAGCGGTCAGAAGAGCCCCCAAGCCGAAAAAAACAAGAACAAACGCCATCGTCATCAATTCAGCGACGATAAGGATAATGCCGAGAATAGCCCATACGACGCTGTACGACAAAACTCCTGTTGACAGAATATCCACCTGTATATTCTCCCAAAAAATTCTTTTGTTTT
>JACPGA010000126.1 GCA_016182705.1 Deltaproteobacteria bacterium | reverse complement strand
TCATGCCAGAGGGCTTGTCAAGAGAGGAGAACAGCTTGCCACGCAACTTTAATGGGGGAAACTTTCTGTAGATAGGTTTCCCCCAGACCCCTTCAAAGACTTCAGGTTCCCGAGAGAACCCCCATGCTTTACAGGGGGTTCTATCGGGAAGAACTATAAGTTTTTGGAGAGAGTTTGAGAGAACCTTTTTACCAAAAAGGTTCTCTCAAAAAATTACAGGGCCACCTGGTTCCTTTTTTTCCTGAACGGGAACCGGAATTCCTTCATGAAGGCGGGGAGTTTGATGTCGTCGAAAACGGAATAAACAACGGGTATGACGACCAGCGTCACGAGAAGGCACATGGCCTGTCCGCCGACTATGACTATGGCCATCGACGCCCTTGAAGCGGAGCCGTCGCCAGTGCCGAGCGTCACGGGCAGCATGCCCGCGATAATCGCCAGCGTGGTCATGAGTATGGGGCGAAGCCTTACCTTGTTGGCGAGCATCTGCGCGTCGAACCGCTCCATGCCACGGGCGCGCAGCGTGTTGGTATAGTCCACCTGGAGGATGCCGTTCTTTTTTACGACGCCGATGAGGATGAACATGCCCATGACGCTGTAGATGTTGAGCGTGTTTCCAGCGAGGATTATGCTCAGTATGCCGAATGGTATGGCCAGGAATATAGAGACCATTACCGTTATCGGGTGGACGAAGCTTTCAAACTGGGCCGCGAGCACCATGTAGATGAATATGAGGCTCAGGACAAAGGCGATGAGGAAGTTCCTGAAGGCTTCTGCCATGAGCTTGCCACGGCCCAGGTACGAGGTCGAGTACTCGGCAGGAAGCTTCATCGCGGCAACCGTCTGGTTGGCGTTCATCATCGCTTCGCCCAGCGGCTTGTTGTGCAGGTTCGATATTATGGTTATCTGCCTCTCCTGCGCGTAGCGGTCTATCTGGCCGGGGCTGGTGCCGTGGCTCAATGAGGCGACATTGTCGAGCCTGACGACAGTACCGTTCGCGCCCGGCACCGTGAGGGTCGATATGCTCGAAGAGTCTTTTCTGTACTCGTCCCTGAGACGCAGCCTTATGTTGTACTGCTCGTCGCCCTCGCGGTACAGCGAGACCTTCTGCCCACCGACCATAGTGCGCAGGCTCGATGCGATCGACTCGACCCTGACGCCGAGGTCAGAGGCCTTCTGCCTGTCTATGTGCACCTGCAGCTCGGGGTGCTTCAATGCCTGTCCGGTGTCGGTATCGACAAAGCCGGGAACAGCCTTGAGCTTGCTGATTATCTCACCGGAGTACTTGTCGAGTTCCTTCAAATCCGGGCCGCGCAGGACCATGTTGAAGGGCGTTGCCTTGAAGCCGCCGCCCGAGACGAGGTTTATCTGCTGGACACTCACCCTTAAGCCGGGCATGGCATTCAGCATCCCCCTGACTTCCTGCATTATCTCGCTCTGGCTGCGCTCCCTTTCACTGAGATGCTTGAGAGAGATGTATATGGACGAATCTGTCACGTTGGAAAGGTACTGGCCCCTTACGCCTATGGTGGTGAAGGTGTGAACTACTTCGGGTATGCTCTTTATCTTCTTCTCGACATCGAGCAATATCTCGGAGCTGCGCTCCAGGGACGACCCCGGCGGGGTCTCGACGACGACCTCGAACTCGCTCATGTCGTCGTCCTGTATGAACTCGGCCTTGACAATTTTCATAAGCGGTATGACCGAGAAAAAGAGCGCCACCGCCCCTATGACGACTATGGCCCTGTGCTTGAGGCACCAGCCCAGTATGCCCAGGTACGTTCCTTCCATCGCCTTATAGGCCCTGGACTCTCGTGAGGCGGCCTTAGCCTCTTTTGGGCGCAGGAACCTTGATGAGAGCATGGGCGTGAGCGTAAAGGAGACCAGAAGGGATATCATGATAGCGAACGCGGCAGTAAGCCCGAAGCTCTTCCAGAACATCCCGACGAGTCCCTGCATGAAGGCGACCTGCAGGAATATGACGACCAGCGAAAGCGTCGTTGCCAGGACCGCCAGCGCTATCTCCTTTGTGCCCTGGATTGCGGCCTCGACCGGGCCTTTGCCTTCTTCTTCCATGTGCCTGAAGATGTTCTCCAGGACGATTATGGCGTCGTCAATGACGATGCCGGTGCACACGGACAGGGCCAGCAGGGTCATGTTGTTGAGCGTAAAGCCCATGAACCGCATGATGGTGAAAGTACCGATGATTGACGCCGGTATGGCAACGGCCGCTATGAGCGCGGTCCGCCAGTTCTTGATGAAAACGAGTATTATGAGACTCGCCAGTATCGAGCCGAGGATAAGGTGCTCCTCGACCTGGCTTACGGCCTTCTTTATGAACCTGGACTGGTCGATGACGACCTGCATCTCGATGTCCTGTGGAAGGACGGCCTTTATCTCTTCCAGCTTCTCCTTGATATTGTCTATGACCTCGACAGTGTTAGTGCCGGACTGCTTCCTTACGAGCACAGAGACCGCGTTGTTGCCGTCAAGCCTTGAAATAGTGCGCGGCTCCTCCTCGGTGTCCAGCACGGCGGCCACGTCCTTCACGCGCACAGGCGCGCCCTTGCGGTCGGCTATAATGAGATTTTCAAAGTCAGATACTTTCTCGATGCGGCCCATGGTCCTTAGGCCCTGTTCGCCCTTCTCCCCGGTTATCCTTCCGCCCGGCACTTCGCCGTTCTGCCTTTGTATGGCGTCGCTTATCTGGGCGATCGACATGCCATAGGCGGTAAGACGGTTCGGGTCTACGACTATCTGTATCTCCCTTTTGCGGTCGCCGACAAGGGTTATCGCGCCAACGTCTTTTACTACCTCAAGCTGCCTTTTTATCTTTTTATCGGCAAGCTCGGTCACTTCCCGGGACGAACGCTTGCCGGAGATGACTATCGACATGATAGGGGCGGAGTCCGGGTCGAACTTCTCGATAATCGGAGAGTCGGTGCCAGGGGGCAAGGTTGAGAGCAGAGCCGAGACCTTGGCCCTGACCTCCTCTGAGGCGACATCTATGTTCTTTTCAAGAACGAAAGTGGCAAAGACCTGCGATTGGCCCTCGATGGTTGTCGAGCGCAGCTCGTCTATGCCGCTTATCGTGTTCACGGCCTCTTCGATGGGCTTGGTTATCTGGCCCTCAATCTCTTCCGGGCTCGCGCCGTCAAGGCGCGTGGAGACGGTGATGGTCGGGAGGTCGACCTTTGGGAACAGGTCAAGGCCAAGCTCTCTATAGGAGGCAAGCCCCATTACGACCAGGCTCAGGATGAGCATGGTCGCGAATACCGGTCTTTTTATGCAGATCTCGTATAATGACATATTTTTACTTTTTATCCTGGACAGTCACTTTCGCGCCGTCATACAGGTTCTGGAGGTTGGATGCCGCTACAGTATCGCCGGATTTCAACGGCGCGCCAATCAGCTCTATCATCTGGCCTTCTTTTACGCCCCTCGTGACGCTGAGCTCTTTCGCCGTGTCTCCGTTTATGACAAAGACCTTGTTTATGCCGACAAAAGAGTAGACAGCCTCTTCAGGGACAAACGGCACGCCATTTTCTTTCTGTGTAAGTACTATGCCTCTGGCGAAGAACCCGGGCTTCAACACTCCTCCCGCATTCGGGACTTCTGCTTCAATCTCAAGCGTCCTGGTCTGCGTGTCGAGCGCCGGGCTTATCCTCGAAAGAGAGCCCTTGAAGGTCTTGTCTTTGAACGCCTCGACGGTTACGAGCACTGCCTGGCCTGTCCTTATCCTCGGCACCGCGGACTCGGCTACCGTCCCCCTGAACTTGAGCGTGCCAGTGGAGACGACCGTGAACATCTGTGATTTTTCCTTGACCGACTCTCCGGTAGAAACGAACCTTCTGCTGACTTCTCCTGATATGGGAGATTTTACAACGGTATCGCTCATGCGCTTTTTCGCGAGGTCATGCCTTGCGGAGGCCTCTTCGACCCGGGCTTCAGATTCATGGAGCTGGGCTTCGGCAACGTCGCGCCCGGTCCTCACATTGTCAAACTGGCTTACCGAGACCATGCCCTTTTTGAACAGCTCCTCATACCTCTTAAAATTGGCGTTAGCGTCTTCAAGCCTTGCCTTCTCGCGGTCAAAAGCGCGAAGCGAGCTCTGGTGTGCCGCCTTCGCCTGCTCAAGGTTCGAAGAAGCCTCGCGCTGGTCAAGAGTAGCAAGCGTGTCCCCGGCTTTAACCCTGTCCCCGAGGTCGGCCTTTATTTTCGAGACCGTCCCCTGTATTTCGCTGCTCACTATTACCTCGTCCCAGGCAGCCAGAGTGCCGGTCGCCTCGACCGACCTCTCGACGGTCCTGCCCTCGACACTGGCGGTTGTCACGGCAAGAGCGGCCTGCGGCTTGACCGCGGCGGCAACAGGCGCCGTGGCGGGAGCCTCTTTTTTAGAGCAGCCAAATATCGGCAAGGCCGCCAGCAATGCTACGGAAAAAACAATACCTGTTCTTTTAAGCATACGTCTCCTCAGTTCAACAAACTGTAATGAAAGTACTGCTGGTTTTTAACCGCGTTATTATATTTTACCTGGCCGCCCCATCAACAAGCGTGCCTGTCACAAACTTCAAATTCAGTTTTGCGATTTCGAGGTCATAAGTCGCGCTGGCAAACGAAGTCTGCGCCGAGACGAGGACCGTGTCCGCGTCAATGACGTCAAGAGTGGTCGCTACGCCGAACTTGAACTGCTCGAAGACCATGTTGTAGTCCTCTTCAGCGAAAGCGACCTGCCGCCTGAACGACTCTATGAGGGAGTCTATAGCCTTGACATTGTTTACTGCCTCGTTCACCTGTACGGATATATCCCTTTTAAGGCCGAGCCGCACCAGCTCCGCTTCCCTGAATTCGCTTCTGGCGTCAGTCAGCTCAGCTTTCCGCAGAAATCCCTCGAAGATCGGGTAAGTGAGCCTCAAGGTGCCTGAGGCGCTCTCCTTCTGGAAAAAAGTCGTCTGAGGCTCCTGGTCGCGCCACGAATAAAGTCCTTCGAGCCTCAACGAAGGTTTGAAGCCTGCCTTTGCTATCGTTATGCTTTCGGAGGCGGCCTTTTCCTGGAGGAGGAGCCGGGTATAGTCGCTTCTTTCCTCAAGGGCCCTTTCGATTAGTCGCTCCGGGACAAGGGCGACAGCGCCCTGCGGGGCAGGTTCGACAAGGTTGAAAGCGCCATCAATCCCCGTAAGCCTCGCGAGCAGAACCTTTGAATTGTCGAGATTGTTGAGCGACCTCAAAAGCTCGGCCTCTGCCCCGGCCAGTTCAGCCTGTGCCCTCAACACGGCAGACTTCGTGACCTCGCCGACTGTCAACCTGGCGTCAGCCACTTCCAACCGCTCCTGGGCTCTTTTGAGGGCGGCCCTTTTTATCTCGACATCCTTCTGTGCCTTTAAAACGCTGTAGTATGCCCGGCCTGTGTCGAGCATCACTGATTCTGTCGCGCCTTCGAGCCCTTTTGTCTCGCTCTGTATCTGGAGCTTTGCCTGGCGCTGGACAGCCCACTCGCGCCCGCCCGAATACAGGGGCTGCGTGAGCCTCAGCTCTGCCGCTGTCGACGACTCCGGCTGGGTCACGAAACCTGTGCCCGAGGACTTCGACTCAGTAAACCGCGTGTAGCTCCCCTCGGCGGTAATGTTAGGGAGTATCCTCGCGACGGACTTGGTAAGGTCAGTCCTTGCCTGGTTGATGTTCTCCCTTGCTACACCTATGTCTTCGTGGTTTTCCAGCGCGAGCCTGTACGCCTCTTCAAGGGTTACGGCGCGCTCGGCAGGCTGGGCCCGAAGTCCGGGAGCGAACGCAAGGAAACCGAAGAGCAGGAAAACAGTGAATTTAAGCGAACGAACGGCCCGGGATTGAAGCGGCCTGGTCTTGGGCATAGCCTTACCTCCTTGTGCCCTCTAAAAAAATATCTACAAAAGATTCGGCGACCTCTTCGAGAGGCCTCTTGAAATAACGTTTGAAGCCGTAGATCTCCTGGGTGATGCTGTAATGGACGACCATGCCGATGAAGGCCCTCGCGGCAAGCGCCGGGTCGACCTCCCTCATCCAGCCTTCCCTTATCATTTCATTTATCTTGTCTTCGAGAAAACCCAGCAGCTCAAGAGCCCTGGTCTTTACGAAGAGCTCTGAGAGCGTATGCTGCTCAAGCGCGCTATAGGTGAGCAGGCGCATGAATGACGGGTCTTTGTGGTGCTCTTCGAGCATATAGACCGCGACGGTCCTGAAGACCTCAGCGCCCTTCTTGCCCTTGAGCATACTTATGAGGCATGATTCGCCCTCGCTGACAACGCAGCGGGAATCGATTATGGCCTTGTAGAGGTCTTCCTTATGGGAGAAATGCTTGAAGATGACGGCTTCGCTTATGCCCGCCCCACGCGCTATCTCACGGGTGGTCGTGCCCTTGAAGCCCTTTTTGGAAAACAGGTCGGAGGCGATCTTCACTATCTGGGCGCGCCGCTCCTCGCCGGACATCCTCTTGCAGGTTTTTTTTGCGGCTTTGGCTTTAACCGCAGCCGCCCGTGGTTTCAAAGCTGTTTTTCTTTCCATGTCTGAGCGCCGCCCCTGGTGAGTAAGTACTTACTTTAGTACATCGACGGGCTTTTTGTCAAGACCGTTTTCCGTCTTCAGCTTAAAATCCACGCCGCCGGAAGAGCTGACGGCACCCGAGCTGTCGATTATCAATACCTCAACGCCCGGAAGTTTTTTGGCAAGCTCAAGCCCCTTTTGAGGCCCAAGCACGAAGATGGCGGTAGAAAGCGCGTCGGTCGTCATGGTGTCCGGGCCTATTACGGTGACGCTTCTCGCCTCCTTTGCCGGGTAGCCGGTCCCGGG
>JACPGA010000019.1 GCA_016182705.1 Deltaproteobacteria bacterium | reverse complement strand
GAGATTTTTGTGATGGATGGTCCTTTCCGACGATGTGTCTTTCACTGTTACCAGCTCGGATAAGGGTATGAGCTGGCCTGTTGCAGAGGGCACGCCTATGGATTTAAGAGAGGAAAGGTCGGCTCTCTGACCTATGGGCATGCGTAGGAATATTTCAACAGGGTCTTTGGCGTAATCAGCGTGGATAAGCCCGGCGCTCATGCCGGATACGGCCGTCCTGAGGGAAGCTGCTACCGCCTCTGTCGAGACCCCGCTTAGAGAGGCCCTTGTCCTGTCGACCTCGAACACGAGCTTTTTCTGGCTCTCCTCTACATACCAGTCTATGTCGACAACGCCGGGCGTTGTTTCAAAGACCTCTTTTATCTTCCTGGCTACTTCCATGCGGCCCTCTTCTTCAGGGCCGTAGACCTCTGCCACAAGAGTGCTTAAAACAGGCGGGCCCGGAGGGATCTCGGCGAGTTTTATGTTTGCCCCGTGTTTGACCGCTATCTCCTGAAGGCCTGGCCTGAGCCTCTTGGCTATGTCGTGGCTCTGGGAATCTCTTTTATCCTTGGCGACGAAGTTGGCCTGAATGTCAGCCACATTCGCCCCGCTTCTCAGGTAGTAATGGCGCACAAGGCCGTTGAAGTTGTACGGCGAGGCCGCCCCGACATAGCTCTGAAAGTCCGTGACCTCAGGGACGCTCCTCAGGTACTCCCCAAGGGCTTTTGTCACCCTGGCGGTCTCTTCCAATGTCGAGCCCTCTGGCATATCGACCACTATCTGCAGCTCGCTCTTGTTGTCGAACGGGAGCATCTTCATGGTTACGGCTTTCAAAGGCACAAGGAGGGCAGCAAGAAGAAGGAGTACGATAACCCCGCCGAAGGCCGCGAGCCTCTTCCCCCTGCTCTCGATAAGAGGCGTGAGAAGTCTTGAATATAAAGTATTGAGCCTTGAGGACTCTTCAGCGCCAGCGGCCTCATGTTTGACATTCTTCAATACCTTGTAGCCGAGCCAGGGGCTCACGATAAAGGCGACGAGCAGGGAAAAGAGCATGGCCGCGGACGCGCCCACCGGTATGGGCCTCATGTACGGGCCCATGAGGCCGGAGACGAACGCCATGGGCAAAAGCGCGGCTATGACCGTGAAGGTTGCGAGTATCGTGGGGTTTCCGACCTCGTCAACGGCGGCGATTGCGATGTCAGTGCTTACGCCCTTCAGCTTGAAATGTCTGTGTATGTTCTCGACGACGACTATCGCGTCATCGACAAGTATGCCTATTGAGAATATGAGCGCGAAGAGTGTTACCCTGTTGAGCGTGTAGCCGTACAGGTAATTTACAAGGAGGGTTAATGCGAGCGTCACTGGCACGGCGACAGCCACTACCGCAGATTCTCTCGTGCCAAGGGCCAGTGCGATGAGGATAATCACGGCGATCGTGGCGACGAGCATGTGCTCAAGGAGTTCGTCAGATTTTTCTTTGGCGGTCTCGCCGTAGTTCCGGGTCGTAGTGATATTTATGCCCGAAGGGATCACATCGTCCTTCAACGCTTCAGTCTTCTCAAGCGCCTTTTCGGCAACAACGCTCGCGTTCGCGCCAGCCTTCTTGGAAAGAGCTATGGTCACGGCTTCAAAGTCGGCCGCCGGGTTCGAGGCAGTGATGCCCTTTTCAGAGGCGGCGGGCCCGAGACCCATGAATACATAATTTGAAGGCTCCTCAGGGCCGTCAGATACTTTCGCTACATCATTGAGGTAGACGGGCCTGCCATTGTGCACTCCGACCACGACAGATCTTACGTCTTCAATGTTTTTAAGAAAACCTCCGGCCTGAAGCAGGAGCTCGGTGTTAGCGGACGGGACTGACCCCGAAGGCAGGCTCGCGTTGGCCTGCTTGAGCGCACCGATTATCTGGAATGGCGATTGAGAATAAGCGCGAAGGCGCGAGGGGTCGAGCTCTACCTTGACCTGGCGCTTCTGTCCGCCGATGACCGACACCTCTGATACGTTGTCGTCTTTTTTCAATTCGTCTGCGAGTGCCGTGGCAACGCTTCTGAGCTCAAAGCCCGTGTATTTCTCGCTCCATAGAGTGAGTGCCAGCACAGGCACGTCGTCTATTGATTTCGGTTTTACAAGCGGCTCGGAGACGCCGGGGGGTATGCGGTCGTAATTGGACATGAGCTTGTTGTAGAGCCTGACGACCGCCTCCTCCATATCGGTGCCGACATAGAAGCGGACGATGGTGAGGTTGCCTCCCGGACTGGCCATGGAATAGACGTACTCGACATCTTCTACCTCCCAGAGTAGCTTTTCCATCGGGGTCGTAACGCGCTCTTCGACCTCTTTTGCCGACGCTCCGGGATAGCTGACGAATACGTCTATCATCGGCACTTTTATCTGGGGCTCTTCTTCGCGCGGGGTGACGAATACGGCAAAGAGGCCGAGAAGGAGTGACGGTATGACGATGAGGGGAGTAAGCCTGGAGTGGATAAAGGCACTTGCTATGCGTCCTGACAAGCCCGTATTCATTTTGCCCCGCCCAGGAGCCCGCCGTCAAAAGCGGCCTCGGCTCCTTTTGATATGACCCGGTCGCCTTCAGTGAGGCCGGAGATGACCTCGACCTCGTCACCATAGGCGCCTGCGGTCCTTACAAGAGTGTAGGTAACAACGCCTTTTTTATCGACCGTGTACACTCCGGTGAGCTGGCCTTTCGTGATTATCGACGCTGCTGGCACAATAAGGGAGCGCCTTTCAGCGCCGGGTATTGTTACCTTCGCGTAAAGCCCGGTCCGTAGATTCTCGCCTTTTATCGAGGCCTTTACGAGAAAGGTCCTTGTCGCCGCGTCTATTGAAGGGATGACCTCGGTTACCCGTGCCGTGTATTCATTGCCGTCGATGCTGGCGCGCAAATCCATGCCGGGCCTGATAAGTCCGGCGAGCCGCCCATCAAGGCTGGCCTCCAGCACGAATCTGGAGTCGTCTTCTATTATTATAAGAGGCGTGCCCGGGGCAGCCATGCTGCCTTCTTCTATCTTTTTTTCAGAGACGACCCCAGCAAACGGGGCCACGACCCTGGCGTAACCTTTGTACACGCGTGCTTCCTTTGCCCCGGCCCTTGCCCTTCTGACTGACGCTTCCATCCCTGAAAGATTCAGCCGCGCGGTATCACGCTGCAGGGTGATATTGTCGAATTCCTGGCGGGAGATGGCGTTTGCCTCAAAAAGCTTCGCGTACCTCTGGTATGTGGTCTCAGTCAGTTCCGCCTGTCTTCTCGCGCTCTCAAGACCGAAACCCGCCTCCTTGAGGCCCGCCTCAGCGCCGGCTACCTTCTGGGCCATGTCGCTGTCGTCTATGGTCAGAAGTGTCTGGCCTTTTTTGACCCTCTGCCCTTCTTTGACCATGACAGAGGTGACTGTGCCCATCGCTTTTGAAGAGACCGCCCCTATGGTCGCGGCCTTTATGGTCCCGGCCGCCTCGATGCTCTCCGGATATGTTTTGAGGGAGGCAATTGCCGTCTCAACGCCGGTTATCGATTTTCTCTGGACCTCGGCTTCGCCTTGGCCTGTTTTTTCGGAGCACCCGCCAAGAAGGAGCGGGGCAGCGAGGATAGTGATTAGAAGCATGCGTTTCATTGATAAAGCCCTCCGGTTATTCAAGGCCAAGGTCTTTTAATATCGTGCCGGCCTCAAAACTCAAGGCGGCAAGGCTTTCGCTATAAGCGTTCTTTCGCATGACAACAGAAGCCCTGGCGCCGCTCAGGCTCGCTTGCGCGTCGAGGAGGTCTACGATCGGGGAAAGGGAGTTCTCGAACCTCAGCCTCACGAGCCTCTCTCCCTCTTCGGCGCTCTTCAATGCTGCCTCGGCAAGCTCGGCGTTCTTTTTGGCTTCATCGACATTGAGGTATGCCTGATGGACGCTGAACGAGACGAACTGCTTCATTCCTTCAAGGCGCTCGCCCGCTTCGATTGATTTGAGTCTCGCGCTGGCTGCTTCAAAGCTCCTTGTGGAGTCAAAGATATTCCACCTCAGGAAGGCCGAGACTTGCCAGCTCTCTCCCTCGCTCCCGAACGGCGTTTCATGGTCGTTCAGAAAATACGAGCCGCCAACGCCTACCATTGGAAAATAATCCGAATTCGCGAGAGAGACCGCGTTCCTTGCGTTCTTCCGCCGTTTTATCATTGATTTAAGGTCGCCTCGTTCCCGGGCAGACGAGAGGTAATGGTTTATGTTGCGCAGCGGCATATCAAAGCCCGATGAATCTGCCTGGGCCTCCTCGTCAAGTCCGAGGAGCAACCCGAGCGACCTTCTGGCAAGCGAAAGCCCTTTTTGGGCTGAGACAAGCCTTTGCTCAGCCTCTAAAAGGCCGGTCCTGGCCCGGAGTACATCCGAGAACAGGCCCAGGCCGCCCGTGTGCCTTGCCTCGGCTATCCTGAGGTGCTCTTTACTGTCAGTAACGCCCGCTTCCGCGGCCTGCATGAAACCGGCGGCGGTATTGACCGAAAGAAAGGCGTTCACTATATTGAAGGCGGCCTCTTCGCGCCTGCGCGAAAGCTCGTCCCTGCTGGCCGAGTACTCTTCCTTTGCCATGCTCAGGCCGACCCTGGCGCCTCTCGCGTAAACGGGCTGCTCGATAGAAAGCGAGGTCTGGAAGTCGTTTATCGCTTCCGGGCTGTTAAGCGAGCTTATGGCGAAATCCTGGGAAGAAAATCTCTCCTGATTAAGCTTGGAAGAGAAAGCGAAGGTCGGGTTGTTAGTCCTCATGTAACGTTCTTCGAATGTTATCTTCGGCAGGAGATGGCCCCTTGCCGCGCCTATCTGTTCACGGGCAGCCCCTGTTGCGGCAGTGGCGGCTTTCAAGCCGTGGTTCTGGTTGAGGCCCATCTCGACCGCGTCTTTAAGGAACAGCGGCGCCGCGCTGGCTGCGGCGGCGTTGAAGATGAACGCGAGAGCTGAAAACAGGATGGCAGCGGACTTATTCATCGAGCTTCCTTATATTCGCGTATTCGAGTATGAGCTTTTCATATAGAGGCTCGCTTATGCCCTTTTTCATCTTTCTTATGAAATATTTTTCGAAGGCCACCTTGGCAAGATGGACCCATCTGCCCTTCTTCGACCATGTGACGTTCCTCGGCGGTATCTGCGGGATGGCGACGAAAGCTATGCCCGAGTCTCCCATGTCAGCAAGGCAGATGGCGTTCCATGTCGCCCTGGCTGAAGGCTGCCTGCCTTCAATCGCTGATTTTATGTTGTGCGTAACGGCCGAGACCATGGACTCTATCATGTAGCCTGTCTTGGGAACGCCTGTTGGCAACGGGGTCTGCTCTATGGGAGCTATGTCTATGCACACGCCGACCGAGTAGATGTTGCTGTATCTGGGCGACCTCTGGAACTCGTCGACAATGACAAAGCCCCTCGGGTTCGTGAGACCCTCGACAGAGGCGATAGCGTCAACGCCCTTGAAGCCCGGTATTATCATGGAGAAGGCTGCGGGAAGCTCTTTTTCCCCCTCGCCGATGACCTCGATTATGATCCTGCTCTTCTCAGCCCTTTTTATCTTCGAGTTCGTGTGCCAGGAGATGTGTCTTTCCCTGAACTCGTGCTCAAGCATGCTCTTTGAATCTCCCACGCCTGCCAGTCCCATGTGCCCGATATAGGGCTCAGGAGTTATGAAGGTCATGGGCACCTTGTGTCTCAGGTTTTTTTTCCTGAGGGCCGCATCGAGAATGAAACTGAACTCATAGGCCGGGCCGAAGCACGAGGCGCCCTGCGCCGCGCCGATGACTGCGGGGCCCGGGGCTTCAAGGAGCGCCTGGAACGACCCGTACGCCTTTTCCGCGTGGTCGACCGTGCATACTGAGGAGGTGTTTTTATCAGGGCCGAGGCCCTCTACTTCATCGAAGGCGAGCTTCGGGCCGGTCGCTATGACAAGGTAATCGTAAGGGATTTTTGTCCCGGCAATTGTGTGTACTTCGTTGGCTGCCGTGTCTATCCTTGCGGCGGCTTCGGTTACAAGCTGTATCCCTTTTTTTTCGAGGTACGGGCGCAGCGGGAAGCTTATGTCTTCGCGCTTTCTCCAGCCGACCGCGACCCAGGGGTTGGAAGGTATGAAGTGGAATGTGTCGGTGTTCGAAATGACCGTTATTTCGTGACCTGTCCCGAGCGCCTCGCGAAGTTCATAGGCTGCCGGGAGCCCGCCTGTGGATGCCCCTATTACGACTATCCTTGCCATGGCTCACTCCTTTTTTTAGAAGGACCCGTTAATAAACAGCCGCCCGCGCTGCATTGTGCTTGAGCAGCAACGTAATTATATACCAGGCTTAAAAAAACGGGCGGCTGTCAGGGAATTCAGGACAGGTCAGCAGGACTGGCAGCCCCTTACGCCCAGTTTCTTCAGGAAGCTCATCATGGGGCACCAGTTGGTGAAAAAAGACTGGAGGAGGTTGAGCCCTACGAAAGCCGTGAAGTAAAGCCAGTACTCGGAGTGGACCTGTGAAAGGACAAGGGAAAGAAGGATGAAAAAACCGGCTATAAGCCTCAGGTATCTGTCGACAGTCATGTGAGCCTCCTTATTTAATCCTGCGGGCGAGCTTTTCGCTCTGTGCGAGCTGCTCCATGAGGACGGACTTCATGAGCGAGCATGCTTCTATTATCTTTGGGTTGTTTATGTGGTAGTAGATGTTGACCCCGTCTCTTCTGGTATCGACGACTCTCGCCTGCCTCAGGACCGCGAGGTGCTGGGAGACGTTTGCCTTGGTTATGCCAAGCCTCTCAACGAGGTCGCCGACAGAGAGCTCGCCGTCCTTCAGGGCGTTTATTATTTCGAGCCGCTTCGGGTTGGCGAGAGTCTTGCAGATTTCAGCCTGTAGTATGAACACTTCCTTTTTCATATTTG
>JACPGA010000128.1 GCA_016182705.1 Deltaproteobacteria bacterium | reverse complement strand
CCGTCGCGGGAGACCATGTAGGCGTTCTTCAAATCGTGGTCGAACTTGGGCCCACCGTGTATCGCGCCAGCCTTTACGCTGGCGAGGACAGTAAAGCTACCGCCGTCCATGAAGTGGACTTTCCCGGTGCCGCCCTCCACTACCATGAAGAAGTCTTCCATGTCATAGGCGCTCTCTTTTATTTGTCCGGAACTGTCGGCCATTTTCAGCGTGGAGAGCATCTCGGCCATCGACCACTCAGGCGTGGTGGCTTTCGTCCTTATGAAGGCCGCAACCTCTTTGACCTCGTCAGAAGAGAGCTTTCCCTTGAAGGCGGGCATGTTGGTCGCGGGCAGTCCTTCGCTTATAACTCCGGCTATTTCAGCCTCTTTTTTCATGCCGAAGTACTCAGGCAGAAGAGGCGGGCCGGTAAGCCCCCACCTCTGCCCATGATGGCACGAGGCGCAGTGCTCGGCGTAAACAGCCGCGCCGGAAGCGAACGCATTGGCCTGGAGCATGGCGAAAGCCAGTATGGTCAAAAACAGTATCCGCATCTTCGCCTGTTCTTAGGTATCTTGAGGTTCGAGGGCCTTCGGGTAGTAGACAGGCGAGCTCTTCTTGAACTCCCGCAGCGAGTGAAGAGCCCTGTAAGAGGAGGAGGCTGCCAAGGCCGCGAGTTCATCCACTATCCTGGCAAGGTCTTCGGGAGAATTGCCGTGAACCATAGTATATATATTGAAGGGAAAGCCCTCGAACCTCGGCCTTATGTAGCAATGGCTGACACGGGGGTGCTCCGACATCAGAGAGCCCGCCTCCTCAGCCCTCAAATCCGGCACGTCCCATGCGATCATGGAGTTCGACTTGAACCCGGCGTTCCTGGGAGTGAGGGCAGCGCCGAACCTCCTTATGACGCCAGCCTCCTTAAGTCCTCTTACCCGCTGAAGCACCTCTTCAACAGTCCAGCCAAGGAGCGTTGCCGCCTCATGAAAGGGGCGCTCTGTCAGGAATATCTCTTCGTTCTGGAGCGCGCGCACAAGCTCGATGTTCCTTTTTTCCACCTATTCCCCCACTTTCAGGTCTACCTTTACCTTGAACATCTTCTTTGCCGGAAGGTCGCGGACAGGGCCCACGCCGCCCTTTTCCTCTATCTCGCGGATTATCTCCTGAATAGCCCCTGTTGACTCGGCTATAACGGTGAACCACAGGTTCGGCACCCCGGCCCTGAGGTAATTGTGCGTGACTTCAGGGTAGGCGTTTATAAGCGCGGCCACCTCTTCGAGCCTTTCCTCAGGCACGTGGAGGGCGCAAAGGGTAGAAACATATTGCATCTTTTTGGCATCGAAAAAGGGGCCGACCTTCCTGACTACGCCCCTTTCCACAAGCCCTCTGACCCTCAGGAGCACCTCTTGCCCGCTTACCCCGAGAGCAGCTCCGATTTGTGCGTAAGGGTCTTCGGAAATCGGGAAGTCCCCCTGCATCCGGTTGAGTATCAGCGCGTCAAGCCCGTCGATGGATGTATGCATGTATCCCCTTTGCCAAGGGGCGCCGCCCAAAGGGGCTCCCCGGTGCTATTGTGCAGAACGCTGTGAGAAGCCGCTTCTCCGATGATAAGCAGGGCCGGAGCAGGCAAGGCCTCCTGAGCGCATCTTACGGCTATGTCCGAAAGCGTGCCAAAGACCACTTTTTGCCCCGGCGTCGTGGCACGGCTTACGATGGCTGCAGGAGTTGCGCCGGGCTTCCCGTGTTTCAGGAGGCTTCCGGTTATCTCCCTGATGTTCGCGATGCCCATGTAAAAGACCAGGGTATGTCCTAAGGCGGACAGGCTTGTCCAGTCCAGTGAGTCGAGCTCTGCGCCCGCCGCGCGGTGTCCGGCAACGAAGGTAACAGCGCTCGAATAACGCCTGTCAGTCAAGGGTATGCCGGAAGAGGCCGCGACCCCTGAAGCCGCTGTCACGCCCGGGATTATTTCAAAGGGTATGCCGCTACCTGAAAGGTACTCGGCTTCTTCGCCGCCCCTGCCAAAGATAAAAGGGTCTCCGCCCTTGAGCCTTACGACCTTTTTACCGCGCAAGGCGTGGAACGACATGAGACGGTTTATATCGTCCTGACAGTTCAAAGAGGTACCCGGTTCCTTGCCAACGGATATGAGCTCTGCCGAGGCAGCCAGATTCAGGACTTCAACAGGCGCGAGCCTGTCATATATCACCACCTCGGCATCCCCGAGCACTCTGGCCCCCTTGAGGGTTGATAGACCTTATTATTCAAGGCTCACCTGAATTTTCTGGAAAGGTTTGACCGATAAGTAACAAGCCGCCGAAAAGACAGAAAAAGCAACTTTCTGCTATCATTGCCTTGTGAAACCAAGCATCTTGACCATCATTATCACGCTGCTGCTGTTATTCCCGGCCGCCTTGTTCGCTGAAGATGGAGGCCAGCTTTTTGAAGTCCATTGCTCCGAATGTCACGGCACCGGCGGGGAGGGAGGCAGAGCCCCTGCCCTGAGAAAAACCGGACTTCTCATAACAGTAGAGCAGGGTTATTTTGTAAAGTCAATCCGCTGCGGGAGGGAGGTACGCGGCTGCCCCTCGTTCAAGGATAAAATCTCTCCTGAAGGCATCGAAGCAATCGCCT
>JACPGA010000122.1 GCA_016182705.1 Deltaproteobacteria bacterium | reverse complement strand
TAAGTACGAGGGCGAGGCGGTAAAGTTCTTCCCGCTGCCCTGGGACACTGTTCTTTCCCTGCACGCCACCGCGGGCTATGTCCACGGGTATGAAGACAGGCAGGCCCCGATATACGAGCGCTACTTCCTCGGCGGCATAAACTCCATAAGGGGTTTCGAGACGAGGACGGTCGGCCCGAAGGACGCTTTGACCGGCGACCTTATCGGCGGTAACACGATGGTCACGGCCAATGCCGAGTACCTTTTTCCGCTTTTTCCCGAGCAGAACATCAGGGGGCTCGTATTTTTCGACGTAGGCAACGCCTACAAGGGCAGGATAGATTTTTCCGATTTGCGCACTTCGGCAGGAACCGGCATCCGCTGGTTTTCGCCGCTCGGGCCGTTGAGGCTGGAGCTCGGGTTTAACCTTGACCCGCAGACCGGCGAGAGCTCATCGCAATGGGACTTCGCCATAGGCACTGTATTTTAAACCGATAATACGCTCAAAAAAGGAGAGAAGGATGAAAGCATTAAGGACAGCTGTACTCGTAATGTTCGCATGGTTTCTCGTGGCGGCCCTCCCGGCCGGCGCGGCGGAACTCAAGATAGGCTACGCCAACCTCCAGAAGGCATTGAACGAGAGCCAGGCCGGCGTAAAGGCAAAGGAAGACCTGAAGGTAGAGGCCGAGGGGCTCGAAGGTGAGCTCAGCAAGAAGCAGGAAGAACTCAAGAAGATGAAGGACGAGCTGGACAAGAAGGCGAGCGTCTGGAACAAGGAGACAAGGGACGCGAAGGAAAAGGACTTCAAGGCCAGAACAGCCGACTTTCAGAAGAAGTTCATGGAGTACGGCGAGAACCTGAACAAGAAAAAGCAGGATACCGAAGCCAGGATAATAAAAGAGCTCCGCGACACGGTCGAGGAGATAGCCAAAAAGAAGGGCCTGACTTTCGTGTTTGAGAAGTCCGTTGGGGGCCTCCTGTACGCGCCCAAAGAGCTTGACCTGACCGACGAGGTCATAAAGGCCTACGACGCGAAGAAAAAGAAGAAATAAATTTTATGATCGAAAAGACCCTTGAAGAGCTGGCGGCGCTGGCTGGCGGCAGCGTTAAAGGAAACGGGAAGGCTGTCATAAAGGGCTTCGCCTCGCTTGAGGACGCTTGCCCGGGGGATATAACCTTCGCTGCTGAAAAAAAGTACTTCGCTCTGGCAAAGGCTTCGAAGGCTTCGGCCATAATCGCCGCTTCCGAGATCGAAGGCGTTGAAAACCTTCTGCTTGCCAGAAACCCGCAGCTCGCGTTCGTGAAGGTGGTGGAGGCCTTGAGCCCGCAAGCGCGCCCTGATGCTGGCATAAGCCCCAGGGCTGAGGTCCACTCCGGCGCGTCCATTGGCGCAGGCGTATCCATCCAGAGCTTTTGCGTCGTGGAAGATGGCGCTGAGGTCGGGGATGGAACTGTCCTTTACCCGGGCGTATACGTCGGAGCTGGCGCGAAAATAGGAAACAATTGCGTCCTTTATCAGGGGGTGGCTGTAAGGGAAGGTTGCGTTATCGGCGACCGCGTCATCATCCATTGCAACTCGGTTGTGGGGAGCGACGGATTCGGTTATGTCCGGGACAGGGCAGCCTACGTTAAAGTCCCGCAGAAGGGGATCGTCAGGATAGAGAATGACGTCGAGCTCGGGGCCTGCGTTACGGTTGACAGGGCGACCCTTGGAGAGACCAGCATAGGCAGGGGCACCAAGATAGACAACCTCGTCCAGATAGCACATAATGTGAGGATCGGCGAGGATACGGTAATAGTGGCGCAGGCCGGCATAGCGGGCTCTACAAAAATAGGCAGCCGCGTGCAGCTTGGCGGCCAGGTCGGGGTTGCCGGACATATAACCATCGGCGACGAGGTCGGCGTCGGCGCTCAGTCGGGCGTTACCGGAGACCTGCCTTCTCAAGGGGTCTTCTCAGGCATGCCTGCCATACCTCACGGCCAGTGGCTTCGGGCGCAGAGCGTATTCGCGAAGATGCCGGAGCTGAAAAAAAAGATTGCCGAGCTTGAAAGAAGGCTCAAAGAGCTCGAGGAAGGCCCGAAGGGCCAAAAGGGACAGGAGGGTTAAATGAGCACGATCGAAGCGCAGTCTCAACAGAAGGCATCGGGCGCCGCCGTCATGGAAATTACGGAGATAATGAATATTCTTCCGCACCGGTATCCCTTTCTTCTCATCGACAGGATACTCGAGCTCGAACCTGGCAAATCGGCGAGAGGATTAAAGAACGTCAGCATAAACGAGCCATTTTTCGCGGGCCATTTTCCCGGCCACCCCATCATGCCCGGCGTTCTCATAGTCGAGGCGATGGCCCAGGTCGGCGGCGTCCTCGCGTTTAAATCTGCTGGGGTCGCGAACAAGGCCGTTTACTTCATGGGCATAGATAACGCCCGGTTCAGAAAGCCGGTCGTGCCGGGAGATACGGTAGAGTTCGTTCTTACCGTGACAAAGTGCCGCGGCGTCATCTGGGTATTCAAGGGCGAGGCATTTGTGGCCGGGGCCCTGGTGGCCGAGGCTGAGCTCATGGCGACCATAGTCGAAAAATAATACAAGGGAAAGGTGGCTTTTTATATGAGCAAGTCCGCGGCAACGCTCAAGGAAGTCAGGATCGACCCCACGGCCAGCGTCCATCCCACTGCCGAGCTGGACGCAGGCGTCGAGATAGGCCCCTTCACGGTCATAGGGGAAAACGTAAAAATAGGCGCGAACACGAAGATATCCTCCCATGTGGTCATCGATAAATGGACGACCATCGGCAAGGACAACCATATATTCCAGTTTGTCTCCATCGGCGCGCCCCCGCAGGACCTGGGCTACAAGAATGAAAAGACCGAGACCATAATAGGCGACAACAACGTCATAAGGGAGTTCGTCACCATACACAGGGCCACGACTAAAGACAGGCTCAAGACAGAGTGCGGCAGCAACAACCTTTTCATGAACTACGTCCACATCGCCCATGACTGCCGCCTCGGCGACAACCTCATTATGGCGAATACGGCGACCCTTGGCGGCCATGTCACAATAGACAACAACGCCATAGTCGGCGGGCTCGTAGCGGTCCACCAGCACGTGAGGATAGGCGCCTACTGCATAATAGGCGGCGCTTCCGCCGTGAGCAAGGACATCCCGCCGTATGTCATGGCGGTCGGCAACAGGGCGAGCGTATACAGGCTCAATGCCGTGGGCATCCGGAGGCAGGGCTTTTCAAGGGAAGAGATAGACGAGATAAAGAGGTCATATAACATAGTCTTCAGGTCGTCCCTTTCAACAGCCGCGGCAGTGGAAAGGCTCAGGCAGGAGATGCCCGCTTCCAGGCACGCCAGGAGGTTCGCGGACTTCATAGCAACCTCGAGAAGGGGCATAGCAAGGGAAAGGACAAAGAGGAAGAGCGATGTCCAGGAAGAAGATTAAGACCGCCGTCGTCGGCGTAGGATATCTCGGCAGGCTGCACGCGCAGAAGCACGCCATGCTGGAGGGAGCGGAGTTCGTCGGTGTCTTTGACGCCAACCCCGCGAGGGCCGCTGAAGTGGCGGCCGAGTTCGGCACCCGCGCCTTCAATGACGTAAAAGACCTCTTCGGCCAGGTCGAGGCCGTGAGCATAGTAACTCCCACGGAGCACCACTACAGGCTCGGGATGGAGTTCCTTTCAAGGGGCGTTCACGTGATGATGGAAAAGCCCATCACCACGACCACTGACGAGGCCCGCTCACTTGTGGCCGAGGCGAAGAGGACTGGCGTGGTCCTACAGGTAGGCCACCTCGAAAGATTCAACGGCTCGATGATAGCGCTCGGCAACAGGATAAAAGACCCAATATTCATAGAGGCGTTCAGGGTCTCGCCGTTTCCCAACAGGTCGACTGACGTGGACGTCATCCTTGACCTCATGATCCACGACCTTGACCTCGTGCTGTCGATGGCAGGCTCTGAGCCGGAGACGGTCGAGGCCACAGGAATACCGGTCGTTTCCCCGGGCAAGGCAGACTTCGCGAACGCGCGCGTCACATTCAAGAGCGGGTGCGTGGCCAGCCTTACCGCGAGCAGGGTCTCAAAAGAGCGCGCGAGAAAGATAAACGTATACCAGCAGGGCACGATCATATCGATCGATTACGGGGCCCAGGGACTCACGATAACCAATACGGTCCCAGGCGCGCCAGGGTCCACGGCAACACAGGTTGATGAGGAAATAACCGTCGAGAAAAAGGACGCCATCCTGACAGAGCTCGCAAGCTTCCTTGATTCTATAGCTACCGGCAAGCCGCCTGTAGTTTCAGGCGCAGACGGCCTCCGGGCCCTTGAGCTTGCCGAGCACATACAGGCAGCTGTAAAGGCAGGGAGACCTCAGGCTGTCTGACCGGCTGCTCAAAAAGTCCATCTGTTTCGTTGTCAGATTCGCGCGTCTGGAGCTTTTTTGATCAGCCTTAATAAAAGTTTTTAAGCAACTTGTATAGAGATATCTAACCCGCACTGCGGCAGGGTAGTTTATTTCATCAGACTACCGTCGGATTTTAAGGCATGAACCCCCATTCAAACGGAAAAAGCATTTTCATAGTCAGCGGCGAAGAATCAGGCGACCTGCACGGCGCGGCACTCATGAAGTCGTTGAAGCGGATGATACCCGGCCTGTATTTTTCAGGCATGGGCGGCACTCGCATGAAGGACGAGGGCCTTTTCGGGCTCGATTCGCGCGAGGTCTCGGTCGTCGGCATAGTCGAGGTACTGAACAAGCTCCTCAAGATTTTGAAATCAATGAGGGCGTTGAAGGGAGATCTGCGCACTGACCACTTCGACGCGGTAGTCCTCATTGACTTCCCGGACTTCAACCTCCGGCTCGCGAAAGAGGCCAAGCGGCTCGGCATACCGGTCATCTATTACATAAGCCCGCAGGTCTGGGCATGGAGAAAGGGCAGGCTCGCGAAGATCGCCCGCCTCGTCGATAAGATGCTGGTCGTCTTCCCCTTTGAGGTCTCCCTTTACAGGCAGGTCGGGGTGGACGTCGAGTACGTGGGACATCCGCTCGCGGACATCGTGAAATGCGACCTGGCGGCCGCCGAGGCAAGGACGTCCTTGTCCATCGGGCCGAATGAGACGGCGATAGCCCTGCTGCCGGGCAGCAGGACAGGCGAGGTGAAAAAGCTGCTTGGCCCGATGGTCAAGGCGGCGGGCCTGATATCGCTAAAATTAAAGGGCGCGCGTTTTCTGCTGCCAGCTGCCGGCAGTATAGAAGACAAGCTCCTCCAGAAATATCTTAAATCAGCCGGGGCGGGATTGCCCAATATCGTGGCCGAAAGAAAGGTAGTCCCCGAGCTCATTCAGGATGAAGCGACCCCCGAGAAGACGGCAGGCGAGGTCCTCTCCATGCTGGAAGGCTCGAAGAGGGACGCCATACTTGAGGGCTATGATGAGATAAAAAGGAACCTGGGCAGGGGAGGGGCAACAGAGAGGGTGGCAAAGTCCATATACAACACCATCACCAACCTGCACTTCCTTGACTACAACACCTCACCTGACATGGTGCGCAAGACTTGAATACCTACATCCGCATATTGAGGCTATTGCCTGCGTACAAGGGCCATTTTTTCCTGGCGTTCCTGTGCATGGTAGGATATGCCCTCGCCAACGGCGCGATGGCCTACCTCATAGGCCCGGTCATGAAGTTCCTTTTCGCGGCCGGGAAAGGCGGCGCGGAAATAGACATCCTGCCCTTTCATCTTCTTACGTTATCCAAGGAAGAGATAATGCTCGCGATACCGCTTGTTCTTATAGCGGTCGCGGCATTGAAGGGGTTCAGCTCCTACGGGCAGACCTATTTCATGGGGTTCGTCGGGCAGGGGATAGTTCGGGACCTGAGGGATAGCCTGTACAGGCACATCCTTCGCCTTCCGGTCGCTTACTTCAGTTCCACGCCTACAGGGACGCTCTCTTCGAGGATAACCCACGACGTCTACCTCATACAGACTTCTACCGCCGAGGCTGTCGCCCAGATATTGAAGCAGAGCCTCACGATAGTCGTTCTCGGCGCGGTCGTGGTGAGCCTCGACTGGAAGCTCGCGCTTGCCGCTTCCATAGCCCTGCCCCTTTCAGCCTACCCGATGAGGAAGCTGGGGCAGAAGATGAAAAAGGTCTCCAGGCAGAACCAGATAACAATGGGCTCGATGACAGGCCTGCTGCACGAGTCCATATCAGGCGTAAGGGTAGTGAAGGCCTTCGGAATGGAAAGCTATGAGGAAGGCCGGTTTCAGAAGGAAAATGAGAGCTACATGAAAAGCCAGGTGAAGAGCATCAAGGTGCGCTCCATCTCTTCTCCCCTCATGGAAACGCTCGGCGCTGTCGCCTTTGCCGTGACAATATGGTATGCGGCCTACAGGATACACCAGGGCACGCTTGCGCCAGAGTCGTTCATCTCGTTTTTCGCCGCTGTGCTGATGTTCTACCAGCCAATCAAGGCCCTGAACGGCGTGAACCTAAATATACAACAGGGCATAGCCGCGGCCCAGAGGGTCTTCGAGCTCATGGACATGCCCGGCGAGCCGGATTCAGGCGCTCAGCCCATTGAAGGAGTAAACGAATCGATAGAGTTCAAAGGGGTGTCTTTCAGGTACGGCGAAGAGTGGGTCCTGAAGGGCATCGACCTCACAGTGAAAAAAGGGGAGATAATCGCGATCGTCGGCAGCTCGGGCGCGGGAAAGTCCACTTTCGTGAACCTCATCCCGAGGTTCTATGATGTAACCGCGGGCTCCATCCTCATAGACGGCAGGGATTCAAAAGACATATCTCTGGTTTCTCTCAGAAACGCGATGGCGATAGTCTCCCAGCAGGTGACGCTATTTAACGATACTGTTCGCGCCAACATAGCTTACGGCAGCCTGAATACGGACGAGACAAGGCTTGTGGAAGCGGCAAGGGCGGCCAATGCCCATGAATTCATAATGAGACTGCCTCAGGGTTATGACACGGTCATTGGCGAGAGCGGAGTGAAGCTTTCGGGCGGCGAGAGGCAGAGGCTTTCCATCGCGAGGGCCCTCCTGAAGAACGCGCCCATCCTCATACTTGACGAGGCGACTTCCGCGCTTGACTCTGAGTCCGAGTTCGAAGTGCAAAAGGCTCTTGCGAACCTTATGAAGGGCAGGACGACTTTTGTCATCGCGCACAGGCTCTCGACGATAAGGAACGCCGACAGGATAATAGTCCTTTCGGATGGCATGATAAAAGAGACCGGCAGGCATGAAGAGCTTCTTGGGGCGCAGGGGGAGTACTCGCGTCTTTATTCAATGCAGTTCAAGGCTTGATGTTGAACAGGCTGCCCTGTCCGTGTTATTCTTTGGCTACTCTCAAATGGGAAAAAAACTCGACAAAATAGTAGCCGTTGCGGCTCCCGTGCTCGCGCGAGGCATCATAAGGTGCCTTCGCACAACGATGCGCCTCGAGTTCGTGAACTGCGGTGAATACAGGAAGGCGGCCGCCGCTGGAAGACAGGTGATATTCGCCTTCTGGCACGGCAGGCTCCTGATGATGCCGTATTTCTATACGGGCAGGGGCATATCCATACTTGTCAGCCAGAGCAAGGACGGCGAGCTCAT
>JACPGA010000121.1 GCA_016182705.1 Deltaproteobacteria bacterium | reverse complement strand
GGCGTTGAGTTCAGTGACCCTGGTCTCATCGGCCAGTGTTATTTCATCGAGGCCGTCCTCGCCGCGCACGATAAAGGCCCGCTCTGAGCCCAGGTTGTTCAACACCTTCGCGAGCGCGTCGGTGAGCGTTGGGTCGTAGACGCCTATGACCTGCCTCTTTGCGCCTGCCGGGTTTGTCAGCGGCCCGAGTATGTTGAATATGCTTCTTATGCCGATCTCTCTTCTAACCGGGGCCGCGTACTTCATGGCCCCGTGGAGCATTGGCGCGAAGAGAAACCCGATGCCAGCTTCTTTTATGCACTCTTCGACGCGGGAGACTTCTGCCTCTATGTTGACGCCCAGGGCGCGCAGCACGTCCGCGCTGCCGCTTTTGGAAGACACCGACCTGTTGCCGTGCTTGGCCACAGTAAGCCCGCTGCCCGCTGCTACGAAAGCCGCGGCTGTCGATATGTTGAATGTCATGGAGCCGTCGCCGCCAGTGCCGCAGGTGTCGACAACGCCCTCGGGAGCGTCGACCTTTGTGGCCTTCTCGCGCATGACCTTCGCGGCCCCTGTTATCTCCTCGACCGTCTCGCCCTTTATTCGAAGGGCCGTAAGGAACGAGCCTATCTGCGCCGGAGAGGCCGCCCCTATCATGACTTCGTTCATGACTCCGGTCATCTCGGCTTCGGTCAGGTCCGTGGCCGCTATCAGCTTTGCTATGGCTTCCTTTATCATCTTTTGCCCGTGTACTTTTTCAAAAAGTTCTTCAGTATGTCCTTCCCGGCCCTGGTGAGTATCGACTCGGGGTGGAACTGGACGCCCTCTATGGGAAGCTCTTTGTGGCGAAGGCCCATTATCTCGTCCATGCTTGTCCACGCGCTCACTTCGATGGCCTCAAAGGGGTTTTCTATCCCTTCGAAGATGGTCTTTCCGTCATGGAATACCATCGAGGTCTTGCCGTGCATGAGACGCCCGGCTTTAACGACCTCGCCGCCAAAGGCATAGCCAATCGACTGGTGGCCCAGGCATACGCCGAGTATGGGGACTTTCCCGGCGAAGCTCTTTATGGCCTCGACTGATATCCCGGCTTTCGGAGGGTCGCACGGGCCAGGCGAGACGACTATGGCGTCCGGGGCGAGCTTTCCGATGTCGGCGATGGTTATGGCGTCGTTCCTTCTCACGAGCACATCCTCGCCGAGTTCCATGAAGTACTGGACGAGGTTGAAGGTGAACGAGTCGTAGTTGTCGATCATCAATATCATAAAAATTTATCTCTATCAGTTGTTGAAAAAACTCAGATTAGCCTGTCATTCTGAGCGAAGCGAAGAATCTCGGAGCTGATGAATCAAGAAGAGCGAGATTCCTCGTCGCCTTTGGCTCCTCAGAATGACAACTTTTAAGTCCATTCGATTTATCGCACGGCAGGTTGCTTTTTGAGCAGCCTGTTATAAAAGTCCCTCTTTTGCCATCTCGACGGCTTTAAGCATGCCCCTTGCCTTGTTCTCTGTCTCTTCGAATTCCTTTTCAGGGACAGAGTCGGCCACTATCCCGGCCCCTGCCTGCATATGTATCACGGAATCTTTTATTACCATGGTCCGTATGGCTATGCACATGTCCATGTTGCCGGAAAAATCAAAGTAGCCGACGCACCCGCCGTAGACTTCCCGCTTGCATGGCTCCAGCTCTTCTATTATCTCCATGGCCCTGACCTTGGGCGCGCCGGTCAATGTGCCTGCCGGGAAGCACGCCTTCAGGGCGTCGAACGCGCCCATGCCCTTTTTCATGAGCCCCTTGACGTTCGAGACTATGTGCATGACATGGGAGTAGCGCTCGACTGTAATGAGCTCGTCCACTTCGACGGTGCCGGCCCTGGCGACCCTTCCAACGTCGTTTCTGCCGAGGTCAACGAGCATTATGTGCTCGGAGAGTTCCTTGGGATCGGCCAGGAGGTCTTTTTCGAGGCTCAGGTCTTCGTCCTCGTTGTGGCCGCGCTTTCTGGTCCCTGCTATGGGTTTGACGTTGACGTTCTCGCCTTCGACCCTGACGAGTATCTCAGGCGAGGAGCCCACGAGGGTCGCTTCTCCGAGCTTCAGGTAAAACATGTATGGGGATGGGTTTATGACCCGCAACGCCCTGTATATGTCAAGCGGGTCCGCGGTAACCGGGGTTGAAAACCTCTGGGAAAGGACGCACTGGAAAATGTCGCCTTCTACGATATATTCCTTTATACGCTCGACAGCCTTGAAAAAGTCCTCTTTTTTAAAGTTCGAGGTTATCTTGATCGGCGCCGGCTCTGTGGACGATGAGCTTTTCCCGGGAAGGCCGCCTCTGAGCCTTTCCACGAGCGCGTCTATTTTTCTGACGGCGTCGGCGTAGGCTGCGTCAAGGTCGGTCTTGTCGTCGATGTATGCGTTGGATACGACCTTTATCCTGTGCTCGACATTGTCGAACACGAGGAAGGTGTCGGTGAACATGAGATAGATATCATGGAGGCCCAGAAGCCGGGGCGAGCTGTCGGGCAGTTTTTCCACATGGCGGACTATGTCGTAGCCCATGTAGCCGATGGCGCC